>JAZSGX010000005.1:0-57488 GCA_045532975.1 Eubacteriales bacterium
AGCCTCAAGAATATCTATTTCTCTCAAGGTCACACCAAGCTCATGGCACAGCGCCGTCGCATTAGATTTTGTGCGTGCGGTTGTACCGAAGCAGGGCATTGTAATTGCAATTATATTTTTTCTGTCCCAGCCAAGCAAATCCGCCGCTTTAGCCATCACTATCAAAGCAAGAGTGGAATCAAGTCCGCCCGAAATACCCACGACCATGGCTTTGGAATAGGTGCTTTCAAGTCTTCTTGCAAGAGCGTGGGCTTGAATATTTAAAATCAGCTCACATCTTTTATCCATTTGCTCTTTGTTATCTATCATAAACGGGAAGCGAGGATTTCTCGGCGCTTCTTCGTCCTTTTGAGGCTCTTGAGAATCAACCGAATATATATCAATTTCGCACACAGGGTCCGACGCTTCACTGTCAAACACCTTTTTTTTCGCCAATACTATTCCGTTTTGACAAATCACGCTATGCGCTGTGAAAAGGCCGTCTGTTGTGCTCTCTCCTTCGCTCGCGTTGCAGGAGGCAAACACACAGGTCTTTCGATAGCTTAGCTCCTTTGCCAAATTCACGCGATTCTTTTCCATTGTAACAGTAACAAGCTCGGCTGTGGGGTTCAATATAGCATCCGCTCCCTTTTCCAAAAGAGCATCAACTCTGTCGCGAGCGTTTCCAATAACTACTCCGAAGGTGCCACCCTTTGCATTGAACACCAAATCTGTGCCAAATTCAATCTGTGTAGAAAACGCCTCAATAGTACTGCTTTCCGTTTTGGTAACGCCAAATACTCTGTTTTCTCCGAATGGGGACTTTTGCGGGAGTGCCGATTTTGGCACAATGCCCATTATTTTACCGTCACTTATAACAGCCACCGAGTTGTAGAGAGTTCCTCTGTAATAAAACGGAAATCCCACCGTAGCCATAACCTGCATACCGCTGCTTGCCTTGGCAAGAAACGCAATTTCTCTTTGACAAATGGATACTATTGACGGATTTCCGAGCATATCGCGCAAGGAATATCCGCACAGACAAAGCTCAGGCAAAAGCAGCACACTTACCCCCTCTGCCTCGGCTTTTTCAATTTCGTTTGCTATAAGCTTACTGTTAAAAACAACATCTCCCAGTTTTATTTTTGGGGAGGCGCATTTAATTTTCAGTTCAAAAATGCCCATTTTTATCTCCTTAAATTTTCAAAAAGACTTGAAATTGTTGCTCATTTATTATATTATATATTCACAAGCATAAAAATTCAAGGGAAAAGGAGAATTTTTTATGAATATCAGCGACAGGCATTTAACAATGCTTTGCGATTTTTATGAGCTTACCATGGCTCGTGGCTATTTTCATTCCGACATTAAGAGCAAAATCGCATATTTTGACGTGTTTTTCAGAAAAGTTCCTGACGGGGGCGGATATGCCATTGCTGCCGGGCTTGAGCAAATTATTGAATATATCAAATCCATAAGGTTTGAAAAGGACGACATTGAATATCTTCGCTCCAAGAAAATTTTCGACGAGGAATTTTTAGCCTATCTTGAAGGATTCCGCTTTACAGGTGATATTTGGGCTGTTCCCGAGGGTACGGTTATCTTTCCTAACGAGCCTATTATGACTGTGCGCGCACCCGCTATGGAAGCGCAGTTCATAGAAACCTTTATTTTGCTCATCTTTAACCACCAATGCTTAGTGGCGACAAAGGCTTCAAGAATAGTTCGCGCTTCACAGGGACGGGCAGTTTCGGAGTTTGGCTCACGCAGGGCTCACGGACCGGACGCTGCAATTTACGGTGCCCGTGCCGCATACATCGGTGGCTGTAACTCTACAGCCTGCGCTCTTTCCGATATTATGTTCGGTGTTCCCGCAGGTGGCACAATGGCGCACTCCTGGGTGCAGATGTTTGACACCGAATACGAAGCGTTCAAGGCCTACTGTCAACTCTATCCAAACAATCCAACCCTTTTGGTTGATACCTATAATGTGCTTGAAAGCGGAATCCCAAACGCTGTCAAGGTATTCAAAGAGGTGTTGACCGAGGAGCAAAGGCAGAATTGCGCGGTAAGGCTCGACTCGGGTGACATTACCTACTTAACTAAGAAAATTAGAAAAATTTTAGATAACGCAGGACTTACCAAGTGTAGAATTACCGTTTCCAACTCCCTTGACGAGTACATCATCCGCGACATTTTGATGCAGGGTGCCTGCGTTGATGCCTTTGGAGTTGGCGAGCGCATGATAACCTCTAAGAGTGAACCCGTTTTCGGTTGCGTTTACAAGCTGAGCGCGGTGGAAAACGAGGACGGCAAAATCATTCCTAAAATAAAAATCAGCGAAAACATTATAAAAATCACCAACCCGGACTTCAAGAAGCTTTACCGCTTCTATTCCAAGGATACAGGCAAGGCAGAGGCAGACCTTTTGACAATGCACGACGAGGTTATAGACCCGACCGAGCCATACGAGCTTTTTGACCCCGCCCACGTTTGGAAGAGAAAGGTTATGGAAAATTACGAGCTTCGCGAAATGCTCGTACCTATTTTCAAAAACGGAGAGTGCGTTTATAAGTCCCCTTCCGTTACGGAAATCCGTGAAAACTGCAAGCGCGAGCTTGGTACAATGTGGGACGAGGTTTTAAGATTTGAAAACCCACACAACTATTATGTAGACCTTAGCCAAAAGCTTTGGGACGAAAAGCACAGCCTACTCAAAAAAAGACACAAATAGTAATTTGCGCGCCCAAACGGGCATAGAAAGAAGATATTTTGAAAAATTTAAAGATTCTTGCGCTGGGTGACGTTGTCGGTCCCCGCAGCGTTGAATACC
This sequence comes from Eubacteriales bacterium, assembly GCA_045532975.1. Taxonomy (GTDB): domain Bacteria; phylum Bacillota; class Clostridia; order Oscillospirales; family CAG-272; genus RGIG2000. The sequence goes on from JAZSGX010000005.1 coordinate 2,813, forward strand.
TAAAGAAAAGCTTATGGAAATACCGCAAAAATAACGGTATTGATTTTGTGGTAGCAAACGGAGAAAACGCAAGCGAGCCAAACGGTATTGACAAGGAAACCGCAAGGGCTTTGTTTGATAGCGGCGTTGACGTTATTACCACAGGCAATCACATTTGGCGAAAATCGGGAGTTTTCGGTTTTCTTGACGATTGCGACGAAATATTGCGCCCCTTAAACTTTCCAAGCACCAATCCCGGTCACGGCGAGGTTATTGCCACGGTTAACGGATATCGTGTGCTTGTGATGAACGTTTTGGGTCAAGCGTATATGGACACTCCTTGCGACCCCTTTGAGGCAGTGGAAAAATGCCTTGATAGAAACAAAGGCGGATACGATTTTGCCATCCTTGACATACACGCGGAGGCAACGGGTGAAAAAAAAGCGATTGCTTATGATTTCTCCGACCGAGTGTCGATTGTTTTCGGTACGCACACTCACGTCCAAACAAACGATGCGCAAATATTAGAGGGAAAATGCGGTTATATAACCGACCTCGGTATGTGTGGAGATAGCGATAGCATTTTAGGTGTAAAGAAGGAAGCGGTCATCCACAAATTAAAGACAAAAATGCTCTCTCGATTTGATTTTGCAACAGACGGCGAAATTGAATGTAACGGTGCAATTTTTGAAATCAGTACAAACAGCTGGCAGTGTGTAAGCTGTCAAGCAATAAAATTTACAGGAGATATATTATGAAAACAAGCGAGCTTTTAAGCTACATCAAAGCAGGTAAATTAAACACAAAATTGGCTGACATTTACGGTGAAGAAAACGTATCTACACAGGTTGAAAGATATACGGAAGCAGTTTCCGACTTTTTATCCCTCTACGGTGAGCGTGAGGTAACACTTTTCTCCGTTCCCGGTAGAAGTGAAATTTCCGGCAACCACACCGACCACAACCACGGCAAGGTGCTTGCAGGCTCTATCAATCTTGACATTATCGCTGTTGCTACAAAAACCAACGACGGTGTTATTACAATCAAAAGCAAGGGCTTCCCAGAGGACGTAATTGACACAAATTCATACACATCCCCCAATGAAAAGGACTTTTTCACCTCAGGCGCGCTTATTGCAGGCATGGCAAAGGCGTTTGTAAATGCAGGCTATGAAAAGGGCGGCTACCTTGCGTACACAACATCAAACGTATTCAAAGGCTCCGGCCTTTCCTCTTCCGCTGCCTTTGAGGTTATGGTTGGTAACATTCTCAACTATTTCTATAACGACGGCAAGGTGGAAAACACCGAAATTGCCAAAATGGCTCAATATTCCGAAAACGTATTTTTCGGTAAGCCTTGCGGACTTATGGACCAGATGGCTTGTGCTGTTGGTGGATTTGTTTACATTGATTTCAAGGACACGAAGAACCCCATTATTGAAAAAATCCCCTTTGACCTAAGCGCTCAGGGTTATGCACTTTGCATTGTAAATACAGGCGGCAACCACGCAGACTTGAACGAGGACTATGCATCCGTTCCTGCAGAAATGAAAAGTGTTGCTAAGCTTTTCGGTGCAGAATATTTAAGACAAATTTCAAAAAAGCGTGTGCTTGATAACGTTAGCGCAATCCGTGAAGCAGTTGGAGACAGAGCCATTTTGCGTTCAATCCACTTCTTTAACGAAAATGAGCGTGTTACGAAGCAGGCTCGCGCCCTAAAGAACGGTAACGTTTCAAATTTCTTTAGATACACAAAGGAGTCAGGTCGCTCCAGCTTTATGTACCTCCAAAACGTATTTACCACAAAGAACGTACAGGAGCAGGGCCTTTCCTTGGCTCTTGCAATTACCGACTCTGTTATGAGTGGCAAGGGTGGCGCATTCCGTGTTCACGGTGGTGGCTTTGCAGGTACAATCCAAGCGTTCGTACCGTTTGCTATGGTTGAAAAATACCGTGCAGCAATTGACAGCGCTTTCGGCAAGGGTGCTTGCCACGTTTTGAGAATCCGTCCATACGGCGCAATTAAGGTGCTTTAATGATAAGCGCTTACACGCTTTTTTCCGGCTCACGCGGAAACTCTCTGTATATAAAAAGTAGCAAGACAGAAATTCTTATCGATGCAGGAAAATCCTGCGGAGCAATAGAAAAATCATTGTCGTACTTGGGAACAAGCTTGAAAAATATATCGGCAATTTTCATAACTCACGAGCACGCCGACCACACAGGCGGGCTAGAAATTATATCAAAAAAATACCAAATTCCCGTTTATATGACTGCGCCCTCCTATGACAACCATGTACGCATAGGCTCTTACTTAAAACGGTTTGCTAAGCGTATGGACGTAGAATTTTCCGTGACCGTTGGCGCTATTTCTGTTTCATCATTCCCAATTCCCCACGATAGCGCGCAAAACGTAGGCTACATAATATCGGACGGAGAGGACATTTTTGGCATTGCCACTGACATTGGACATTTAACAGAAGCTGTTGGAGAACATCTTTGCTCCTGCAAGCGAGTTATTGTCGAGTCCAATCACGATGTGAAAATGGTAAAGAACGGGCCTTATCCTCAGCACTTAAAAAATCGCATTTTGTCCCAAAACGGTCACCTGTCAAATGACAAATGTGCTGAGCTTTGTGCGTATCTTTGCGACCACGGGGTTGAGGAAATTACCCTTGCCCACCTGAGCCAAGAAAACAATTTACCGAAATTAGCTTACGAAACAGTAAAAAATCAGCTTTGCGCCTGTGGATTTGAAAGCATCCCGTTGAAAATTGCCTTTGCGGACATTACCGTTTGCGCAACTGACGGTAATTCGTACCCATATCCAATCAACGAAATAGCAAGGAGCGAAAAATGACAGATTTCCAAAAGAAGCTTTTATCCGTTGCCAATCAAAATAAGGCAACCAAGAATTTAATAAGTGAAGAAAACGCAGCCTTGCTTGAAAAGTTAACCTCACATATGCTGGAGGTTAACAAAAGCCTCAACCTGACCGCCATCAAGGACGAGAACGGTGTTATTTTAAAGCACCTTGTGGATTCAAGTGCATGCGTGCCTTACATTCCCGAAAGCGCCCGTCTTTGCGACATTGGCTGTGGCGGTGGCTTTCCCACCCTTGTTATCGGTGCTTTGAGGGAGGACGTGTCGATTTTAGGCGTTGACAGTGTAACAAAAAAGGTAAACTATGTGTCCGATACCGCTTCGCTTTTAGGGCTAAATAACGTTTGTGTATCCAACGCTCGCGCCGAGGAAATGGGACAAAATAATGCTTACCGCGAAAGCTTCGACGTGGTCACTGCCCGTGCGGTTGGACGTTTAAATCTGATTTGCGAGCTTGGCTTACCTCTCGTTAAGGTAGGCGGTTGCTTTTTGGCAATGAAGTCCCTTTCAACCAACGAGGAATTACAGGAAGCCAAAAAAGCCATTTCCCTTTTAGGCGGCAGCGTCGAAACAGTTAAGGAATACAGCTTGACCGATGGTCAAGAGGCTCTTGAGCGCACTATTGTAGTGATAAGAAAGGTAAAAAGCACACCACCCCAATACCCACGAAACAACTCACAAATTGCTAAAAAACCACTTTAATTTGCAAATCGGGAGCACTCTCCCGATTTTGCGTTATAGAAATTTGCCAAACTTAACAACTTATTCACAATTATATGGTAAAATAGTGTATATTTTATCGCTTTAAAGCGTTAAAGTCTTAACCAAACGAAAGGAGCCAAGCTATGGCAACCGTAAAAAAAGAATTAACTAAATTGACTCCTCAGCTCATGTCATATGTAGAGAAATGCTCTATGAATACGACTATCGACCCGGAATTATACACAAAATTCAACGTAAAAAGAGGCTTGCGCGACGTTGACGGTAAGGGTGTTGTGGCAGGTCTTACCGAAATTTCCGAAATCAACGCGTTTTTAAACTGCGGTGAAAGTAAAATTCCTTGTGAGGGTGAGCTTTACTACCGCGGCGTAAACATACAAGAGCTTGTTGACGGATTTTTAGCTGACGACCGCTTCGGCTTTGAGGAAACAATCTATCTTCTTCTGTTCGGCTCATTGCCAAACAAGGAGGAGCTTAGAGATTTTGATGCGCTTTTGAAAAAATACAGAAGCTTACCTAAAAATTTCGTTCGCGACGTGCTTATGAAGGCAAGCGGCAAGGATATGATGAATATTTTGGCGCGTAGTGTGTTGACTCTTTACGCTTATGACGACAAAGCAGACGACACGTCTATCGCAAACGTGCTTCGTCAATCATTACAGCTTATTTCCGAGCTTCCATTACTTGCAGTTTACGCATACAAGAGTTATGAATATTACGGTAAGAAAAAGAGCTTAATTATTCACCATCCAAAGAGTGATTTGTCTATTGCGGAAAATATACTTTATATGCTCCGTGACGATGGAAAATATACACCACTCGAGGCAAAAATTCTTGATATTGCTCTTGTTTTACACGCAGAGCACGGTGGCGGCAACAACTCCACCTTTACAACACACGTTGTTACGTCCTCGGGTACAGACACATACTCCGTAATTGCCGCATCCTTAGGCTCGCTCAAGGGTCCCCGTCACGGTGGTGCCAACGCAAAGGTTGTGGAAATGATTGACGATATTAAGAAAAACGTCAAGGATTACACAGACGAAGAGGAAATCAAAAATTATCTTGCAAAAATCCTTAATAAGGAAGCCTTTGACGGCAAGGGACTTATATACGGTATGGGCCACGCTGTTTATTCACTTTCCGACCCCCGTGCTGTTGTTTTCCGTGGCTTTGTTGAAAAGCTATCTAAGGAAAAGGGTCGCACAAAGGATTATCTCCTTTGCGCTAACATTGAAAAGTTAGCCCCTGAGCTGATTGCCAACCAAAGAAAGATTTACAAGGGAGTTAGCGCTAACGTTGACTTTTACAGTGGCTTTATTTACAATATGCTTGGCTTACCAAGAGAATTGTTCACACCTATTTTTGCAATTTCCCGTATTGCAGGCTGGAGCGCCCACCGTATGGAAGAGCTTTTGCTCAATGGAAAGATCATCCGTCCAGCATACCAAAACATCTCCCCAAGAGCAAAATACGTACCTCTTGAGGAGAGATAACAAGATAATTTTTCCGCCACTGCTTTGCCGTGGCGGATTTTATTATATAAATTTTATAAAAACGCTTGATTATTTGTACAAATTGTGCTAAAATTTATCTGTAGAGAAATCTCTTTTAGGAGGAATTTATGAAATTACGCAAAATTTTACTTGTATTTTCTCTCGTTGCTCTTATGTCCTTGCTTTTCGTATTTACAGTTAACGCTGAGCTTGAGCCAACAAGAGTAAATATGGCATTTTTCGAGTCCATTGAGGTAACTGAGGATAACGAAAGAAAGGATATAATTCACAAGTTGTTCGATGGTAGTATTGACTGCTCCGGTATTAGCGAGGATGGTATTAAAGACATTGAAAAGCAAAGCGCTTGGATGGGCGGAATCGGTGACTATATTTTGTTCACCTTCCCTGAAGAGGTTATTGTAACCAACATGGTGTTCTACCTAACAGGAAACTGGACTTGGGCAAACGTTGAGTTTTTTGATGCAAAGGGTGAAAGCGTTCATCTTGTACAGGGTGACTCATACGACCACAGAATAGTTGCTAACTCTAGTCCATACGGCGAAGACGGTGGTGGAGACCCCCATGTAGTATTCCAAAAGGGTGACCTTGATAGGACAAACGCTCCTATGGAAACCTTGAAGGTTAAGCAAATTAAAATCACAGTTGACTCCTTGAAGTGGAGCCGTCACTCTACATACACAATTTCAGAGATTGACATTACAGTTTTGCACGAGCATGCGTTTACAACCGAGGGTGATTACATCAAATATCCTACCTGTGCATATGACGGCTTGGTAGAGAGCATTTGTATGTGTGGCAAAACGGGTGAAAAGCCTGTTAGCGCCAGTGGTTTGCACCGTAGCTTCGAGCGTATCGTGTTCAGAAACGGTTTTACAGAGCCAGGCTACAAAACAATGGTTTGCCTGACCTGCGATACTCAAGACCAGCTTGACTATGAGGGCAGAATTGATATTGGACCGTTGTTCTCTACACTTGGATACTCTGTGCGCGAGGACGGTAAGAGCGGTATCCAATTAGGCATTGCTCCCAACTTTGACAATATAGATTTTTACAACTCTATTTCTCCTGTTCCGCTTCAATACGGTACGATCTCCGGTTCTATAAATGTTTTGGAGGAAGGTGTAACAAACCCATTGGAGATTGACGAAGATAGCAATGTTGCTATCGTTTCCGACAAGCTAATCATCAAAGATTATACAAACCTTAATTATAGTATCATTTCCTGCAAAATCGCAGGCTTTAGCAGTGCTTTCCACAATACAGAGCTTTTCTTGTCCGCTTACGTTTACGATGGCTTTAGCATTTACTATCTTGGAAGCGAAACAAGCAAGGACGCCTTAACTGTTTCTTATAACGGCTTGCTCGGTATAGAGCCTCCGCCCGCCGACGTTGAAGCTGACATACCGAAGGAATAACAAACATATCAAAGGGACCGAAAATCGGTTCCTTTGTTTTATATGTACTTTTTGCGCAAAAAACATGCCTGTCAGCACCCATTTTCAAAGGCTTTTTTGTACAAAACAACAAAGTTACTTTTTTGGCTAAATTTCAAAAGCTAAATCCCTTGCTATTTTTTATATTATATGGTAGAATTTATTTGTAAAAATTTGCTTACTTTTCAAAGGAGAAAAAACAATGAAAAAGCTTTCTTTATTATTTGTATTCGTTGTATTAGCAGTGGCAATTTTCGCAATTACCGCCTTTGCCGCTCAGTCTAATATAGCTAATCAAGCTGAGGTTTCAACAACAACCGGTTGTTGGGTATCCAAGAACTACATTTCCGCTTTAATTGACGGCAACCGTGAAAAAGGCACCGCTTCTTCTTATAGCGATAAAGCCGTTAGCTACACTCTTACCTACAACCAAGACGTTTTTATTGAACAATTGGTTATTGTTGTAAACGGAAAAGGAAGAACCTATGACGACGGAAAAGGCGGCGGTATTTTTGAAGAGGTTACAAATTACAATTTCCCGTTAACTATTAAACTGACAAACTCTGCCGGCGATGTTGTTTATGAACAAGCTCACCAAACCGGGGACAAAACAGAAATAGCTATTACTCCAAATGCTAGCGTTTGCGAAATCACATTAACCATTACATGTAATTGGAATAGCAACTGCAACATTTGGGAGGTTGAGGCATTCGGTCACGTTTGTAGCTATACCGAGTTGGTTGAAGAAACTCCCGCTCCAACATGTATGGACACAGGATTGAAGATTTTGGGCTGCTCCGAATGTGACAGCACAAAGAAAGAAATCATTCCTGCAATTGGCTCACACACTTGGGACGAAGGCGTTATCACCACCGACCCAACTGAAGCCACCGAGGGTGTTAAGACCTATACCTGTACAGTTTGTAAGTCCACAAAAACTGAAAGAGTACAGCCAATCGGACATAATTGGGACGAAGGTACTGTTGTTGCGCCAAGCTGTACAGAGGGCGGCTATACAATATACAAATGCACAGACGAGGGCTGTGATAAATCATATACAATTGCTCCAACCGATGCTTTAGGACACGATTACGAAAGTGTTATAACAGTTGCTCCTACTCTAACAAAAGAGGGAGAAAAGCTTTTGACCTGTAAGAGAGAAGGCTGCGGTCACTCTAAGACAGAGGTTGTGCCGGTAGCCACTATGTCTGACAGCTCATTCATTATAGGTCTTGATAACATAGTTTCATTTAAGGAAGTAATTGAGGGTCCTGCCCACGAAAACCGCAATTGGCAGCATCTTTTCGACGGAAACAACGCAAACACCTCAAGCTCACAAAGCAATCCTGCCGGATGGTTTGGAAAGCCGGGAAGCACTCTTTCCTTAGTTTTTGATGAAGAATATTATATTTTGAGCGCCACCTTCTACGCTTGGTCCAATTACGCTTCATTTACAATAGATTTCATTGGTGCAGACGGCAGCACAGTCGCAACACACTCAGGTAGAGGATACCAAGACACTAATATTGCCCCACACGCAATAGACGTTTGCGTTGACAAATACGTTAAATCAATTAAGATAACTATAAATGATGCAAAATACGACTACGGTAACGGTCTTGCCTTCCAAGAATTAATTTTCACAGCTCACAAGCATTTGGCTGAGGGCGAAAACGCAAAATACGACGAGGTTGTCGGCTGCGTTGACAACGGTAGTTATAAAAAATTCTGCTACGTTTGTGAAAAGGAGGTTTTGGTTGAAACAAAGCCATCAGGCATCCACGACCTTTCAACAGATATCACCTTCCCTAAGGGATTTGATATGAACGGTAGTGTTAGCTCAACCTGCTCAAGATGTGATTACAGTGAAAAGCAACGTCTAAAGCCAATCTTCTACTCCTACGGTTACTCTGTAAGAGAAGACGGTGGCGCTATTACCCACAGAATTGAAATTGACCTTGAGGCTTTGGCAGCTTACGAAAGCTATGCAAAAGCACCGCTTGTATTTGGTACAGTTGCAGCAGCAACTCCTAACTTTGAGGGTGCGCCTATCGAAGTTGTAGACGGTACAGTTGTTGGAACAAGCAGCCGCGTATCCGTTAAGACTTTAAGCGGATTAGGTTATGTTTCCATAGAGAACAGAATCGCTAACATACCTGAATTTGCATACGATACAGAGGTTGTGCTTTGCCCATTCATCTACGACGGAAAGAGCATTTCCTACATTAACGCAAACAAAGACTCCGGCGCAGAATTTGAAACAGTAACCTATAACAACCTTTTGCAGAATTAAATTCACATTAAAATGGCGGCTTCTTTCAGTCGCCATTTTCCTTTTGAAAATAAAAATATAATTTTTTTCAAATTTGCTATTGACAAACTAATCTTTATGTGTTAAAATATCACCGTTGCAAGATAATATGCTGGCGTGGCTCAATGGCAGAGCAGCTGATTTGTAATCAGCAGGTTGATGGTTCGACTCCGTTCGCCAGCTCCAATCTTGCAACATATGGGGGATTTCCCGAGCGGCCAAAGGGGGCAGACTGTAAATCTGTTGTCACTGACTTCGGTGGTCCGAATCCACCATCCCCCACCACGAAACAGGCATCCGTAAGGATGCCTTTTTTTGTTTCGTGGTGGGGGATGGTCTTCGGACCATTTCCTTGCCCTTTCTGGGCAAGGATGTGGTTCGTTCTTTTTGCCTAAGCCGTTGTCAGCTCGCTAGCATAAGGCGTGGCAAAAAGTTCACGCAGTGAAAATCCACCCTCGATACTGTTCGCTCATAAGATTAAGGGAGAACTTTTGTTTGTTTCGAAACAGGCATCCGTAAGGATGCCTTTTTTGTTTCGTGGTGGGGGATGGTCTTTGGACTATTTCCTTGCCCTTTTGGGCAAGGATGTGGTTCGCTCTTTTGCTTTGCGCCCGAATCAGCTCGCTAGTGAAGGGTGGGAGCAAATGCCTCGCAACGCGAGAATCCACCCTCGACACTGTTCGCACTTGCTTTCTTGGGAGACACCAATCGGATGCCTTTTTTGTTTCGTGGTGGGGGATGGTCTTTGGACCATTTCCTTGCCCTTTTGGGCAAGGATGTGGTTCGCTCTTTTGCTTTGCGCCCGAATCAGCTCGCTAGTGAAGGGCGGAAGCAAAAGCCTCGCAACGCGAGAATCCACCCTTGACATTGTTCGCACTTGCTTGTGGACACATTTTTCAGCGGGGCGTCGAGGACGTCGCCCCCTACAAGATTTCTTGGACTCCTTCCGTCACCCTACGGGTGCCACCTCCCTCGAGGATGGAGGCATTTTGCGTTTTGCTCCGCCCATACATATTTTCGCAAAAAAGAGAGCGTGAAAACGCTCTCTTTTTTCTCTTATTATTTTTCTTCGCTACGCTTTAGATATTCCTTTAGCTTATCAAAGCTTTCGTGACTTATGCAATGCTCTATTTTGCAGCTATCCTCATAAGCGGTTTCCTCACTAACTCCCAAGGACATAAGCACCTTAGCAATCACCAAGTGTCTTTCATAAACAGACTGTGCAATCTTTAAGCCCTTTTCCGTCAAATCAAGAAATCCGTTTTCGTCAACGGTGATATAGCCCTCCTCACGGAAGTTTTTCATAGCTACGCTAACGCTGGGCTTAGAAACGCCCAAATCGTTTGCCACGTCAATACTACGCACGTTGCCCTTTGATTTTTTCAATGACAATATAGCTTCAAGATAGTTTTCAGCAGACTCCTTGATAATCATTTCCTCACCTCACAGAATTTCTTTTATATATTCTACCACAAAAGATGTGCTTTGTCAAATTATTTTACCGTATAGCCCTCTTTTGCTATAATTTCCTTAACTAACGCAATATCGCACTCACCAAATACGGTAACATTGTTTTTCTTATGATTTGGGATTGCCTCGGTAACACCCTCTATGGCTTCAACCGCCTTTTTCACCCTTGCCTCACAGTGTGGGCACATCATACCCTCCACACCGACTATTACACCAACCTTATTTTTCTTTCCAAACATTTCTTTTTTCTCCTTATCTAATTTAATCAAATTAAGTCTTAAAGCATTCGTTACAACGCAGAAGCTAGACAAGCTCATAGCGAGCGCGCCAAACATAGGATTCAATTCCCATCCCCACAGGGCGATAAATGCGCCTGCCGCCAATGGAATACCTATTATATTGTAAATAAATGCCCAAAACAGATTTTCATATATGTTTTTAAGGGTTGCGCGGCTTAACTTAATCGCCTCGCTAACTCCCTTTAAGCTTCCCTTTACGAGAACAACGTCTGCTGAGTCAATAGCTATTTTTGTGCCTTGACCAATGGCAATTCCCACGTCGGCTCTTGTTAAGGCAGGAGCGTCATTTATTCCGTCGCCAACCATTGCAACCCCACCCTCTTTTTTGAGCTGACCTATAATTTTTTCCTTATCCATTGGCATAACATCAGAAAACACAGTATCAACACCAACTAACGTGCCAATAGCCTCTGCACTATTTTTGTTATCTCCCGTGAGCATTGCCACCCTTATTCCCATGGACTTAAGATGTAAAATCGCCTCTTTACTATCCTCTTTTACACGGTCACGTACAGCTATTATGCCAAGAAGCTTATTTTCCATAGCAAAATACAAGGGTGTTTTGCCTTGTTTTGAAAGCTTGTCAAATTGCTCCTTGTCAACGCCATCCACAACAGAGGAAATATGCTTATAGCTGCCGCCTGTTATTCTCTTTCCGTCTATCACGCAAGAAACGCCGCTGCCAGACAGCACCTCAAAGCCGTTGTTTGCCAAAAGGTCAATACCCATTTCCTCCGCCTTTTTAACAATGGCGCGGCCTAAGGGATGCTCACTCTTCTTTTCCAAGGAATATGCGTATTCCATAAGGCTTTTTTCGTCAATGCCCATGGGAATTACATCCGTCACCTGTGGCTCTCCCGCCGTTATAGTACCCGTTTTATCAAGAACAACGATTTTTACCTTGCCCAAATTTTCAAGGGCGGTTGCGTTTTTAAAAAGAACCCCTCGACGCGCCCCCACACCGTTGCCAACCATAATAGCAACAGGTGTTGCAAGTCCCAAAGCACAAGGACAGCTTATAACAAGGACAGAAATTCCCCTTGCCAAGGCATAGCCAAAGCTTGCCCCTGTTAGCATCCATATAATAAATGTAATTACAGCGATTCCCATAACGACAGGCACAAACACTCCGCTTACCCTGTCTGCGACTCTTGCAATGGGCGCTTTAGAGGAGGCAGCATCACTCACCGCCCTTATAATTTCACTTAAAACCGTACCCTCGCTATCGGTTAAAGCCTCGCATCTTATATAACCTGAGCTTGAGGTTGTTCCTGCATAAACCCTGTCCCCCACAGCTTTATCAAGAGGTACGCTCTCCCCTGTCAATGCTGACTCGTTAACAGAGCATTCGCCTTCTGTTATAATTGCATCTACAGGAATACCTCCGCCTGCCTTTACAACAAATATATCTCCTTTTTTTAGCTCCGTAGCTGAAATCTCCTGCTCCTCGCCGTTTATAATCACAATAGCGGTGCGTGGAGCAAGTGCCATTAGCTCCTTTAAGGCGTTTGTTGTCTTTCCCTTTGAGTAGGATTCAAGAGACTTGCCAAACGTAATAAGCACAAGTATCATAGCCGCAGACTCGAAATATAAATCGTGCAATAAATGGTATCCCTGTGTCATTAAAATGAGACAAACAATGCTATATAGATATGAAACGCCTGAGCCAAGTGCAACTAAGGTGTCCATATTAGGCGCGCCCTTAACCACTCCCTTAATGCCGCTTATGAAGAATTTGCGGTTGATTATAAGCACAATACCGCTCAAAGTCATCTGCAAAACTCCAACTGCAACAGGCGAGCTTTCCAAAAACGAGGGCAACGGAAACCCCCACATTGTGTAACCCATGGAAACGTACATCAAAAGCAAAAGGATTACAATTGATGACACAAGTCTTTTTATAAGAGCTTTTATTTCACGGTTTTCCTCGTTGTTAACAGGCTGCTTGTCCCCTTTTAGTGTGGCGCCATATCCGGCATCAGTAACCGCCTTGATTATATCTGCACTTAGGGCAGTGCCTGACACCGACATCGAGTTGGTAAGCAGGCTGACCGCACAGCTCTCAACCCCTTCAACTCCCTTTACTGCCCTTTCCACTCTTGAGGCGCAAGCGGCACAGCTCATACCTGTTATATTATATTTTTCCATAGCACCGCCCCCTTTGTCATTAGAACATTTTATAAATCCTTCATTATAAATTATATCATCTACCTTATTTTTGTCAATCAATTTTTTCAAAAATATTTTTAACAAAATTTCATAAAATATATTGACAAACGTTGGAAGTTATGCTAAACTAACTGCGTAATTCGGTTAGTTCAGACTAACTGCTGAGAGGAGATGCTTATGAAAACCTTAAAGGATGTTCGTGTTGGTGAAAAAGCAATCATTTCAAGGATAGATGGCGAGGGTGCCATCCGCCGCCGCATAATGGATATGGGGATAACAAGAGGGACTGAAATTGTTGTTAAAAAGGTTGCCCCATTAGGCGACCCTCTTGAGCTGACTATCCGCGGTTATCAGCTTTCCATAAGAAAAACCGATGCTCAAAAAATCTTGGTTGAATAAGACGAATATATTTTTTGTACACAAGTTAGTTTAGCCACTACCAACCCAAATTGAACCCGTCTATAACACATAATAGATTGCCCGCAAATTTTGAGCGAACAAATAAGGACATAGACAAATTAAAAAATTGCAGGCGATTAAAAAATCGGCAAGATTTTTTAGTGCAGTATATGGCTTTATTTGTCGCTCAAAATCGAATTCGACTTGGGTTGGCAGTGGCTAACAGGAGGTCATAATGTCTATAAAAATTGCGCTCGTTGGCAATCCCAACAGCGGAAAAACTACTCTTTTTAACGCTTTGACGGGCATGAACCAATACGTTGGCAACTGGCCCGGCGTTACGGTTGAGAAAAAAGAAGGAAAAATTAAATCAAACAAGGATGTTATTTTGACGGATTTGCCCGGCATTTACTCCTTGTCCCCCTACACTCCTGAGGAAATAATTGCAAGAAACTATATCACTGAGGAAAAGCCAAATGCAATTATAAACGTAATTGACGGTACCAACTTAGAAAGAAATTTGTACCTAACCACTCAGCTCCTTGAGTTTGGTATTCCCGTGGTTGTTGCTGTTAATATGATGGATATTGTCAGAAAAAAGGGAGATAAAATAAACCTTCAAGCACTGTCGAGAGAGCTTGGCTGTCCTATGGTTGAGGTCTCCGCCCTTAAAAATAGTGGCATTACCGAGGTTAGTGAGCTTGCTATTTCCATTGCGGAAAAAGAGGGTGCTACAAGCAAAATTTTCTCAAACGAGGTTGAGAATGCAATTGAGCAAATTGGTGAAATTGCTAATTTAACGCCCACCTTTAAGCGTTGGCACGCAATAAAGCTCCTCGAAAGAGATAAAAGCGTGGCAAACGCCTTAAATATCGATAGCGTTACCCTTGGCAAAATCGACGAAATCGTCAAAGCCTTGGAAATTAAGCTTGACGACACCTGCGAGGGCTTTGTTACCGACCAACGCTACGTTTACATAACAGGAATTACTAAAAAGCACTACCAAAGAAACGATAAGCCAAGCGTTACCGAAAAGATTGACAATATTGTTACCCACAGGATTTTCGCCTTGCCAATATTTGTCCTTATTATGTTTAGTGTTTATGCTATTTCTATCGGTACTGTGGGCGCTTTGGTAACGGATTTTATGAACGACACCCTCTTTGGCGAGTGGATTATACCAAGCGTTACAGAAGGCTTGACCGCCATTGATATGGCACCCTGGCTCGTTAGCTTAATTGCCGACGGTATTCTCGGCGGTGTTGGTGCTGTCCTTGGCTTCGTTCCACAAATGATAATACTCTTTTTGCTCCTTTCTCTCTTGGAGGATTGTGGCTATATGTCACGCGTTGCCTTTATTATGGACCGTCTTTTCAGAGGTCTTGGTCTTTCGGGCAAATCCTTCATCCCTATGCTCGTTGCCTCAGGCTGCGGTGTGCCCGGTATTATGGCAAGCCGCACAATCGACCAGGAGCGCGACAGACGTATGACAATAATAACAACCTGCTTTATCCCCTGTGGCGCAAAAATGCCTATTGTAGGTCTTATTGCAGGCGCGCTGTTTGATGATAGCGCATGGATTGCAACCGCCGCTTACTTTATCGGCATTGTGGCTGTTGTTGTTTCGGGAATTATGCTGAAAAAGCTAAAGATATTCAAGGGTGAGCCTTCCCCATTCGTTATGGAGCTTCCCCCTTACCACTTGCCCCTTGCAACTAATATTTTGAGAACCACATGGGAGCGTGGCTGGAGCTTTATAAAGCGTGCAGGCTCTGTTATTTTGATAGCCTCCGTTCTTATTTGGGTGCTGAACAGCCTTTCCTTTGAGTGTGGCTACATCACAGAGGGTGAAACAGGCAAGTCAATCCTTGAGAACATAGGCTCTGCTTTTGCTTGGATTTTTGCTCCTCTTGGCTTTGGAAAATGGGAAGCAACTGTTGCCACCATTCTCGGTCTTGTGGCAAAAGAGGAGGTTGTTGGTGTTTTCGGCACTCTTTCCTCAATGTCCGAGCTTGCAAGCGCATACGCTATCTTTGAGGGCAGTATGCTTGCTGCATTTAGTTTTATGATGTTTAACCTTTTATGTGCTCCTTGCTTTGCCGCAATGGGTGCAATCAGACGTGAAATGAACAACGGCAAATGGACAGCCTTTGCTATCGGCTATATGACTGCCTTTGCATACTCCGTTTGCTTAATTACATATCAGTTAGGTATGCTATTCACAGGTAACGGCAACGTAGTCGGCTCGATTTTTGCATTTATTCTCTTAGGCGTGTTTGCATACTTCCTTTTTAGAAAAGAGGATTTTTCCATAATTGATTTGTTCAAGAAAAAATCAAAATAAGGGGGATTTACTATGATACCCACTATAATCGGCGCATCAATTCTTGCCCTAATAGTTGGCGGAATTGTTGCAAAAATGATAATTAATAAGAAAAACGGTAAGGGCGGCTGCTCCTGTGGTTGTGGCGGTTGTGCCAACAAAGAATTTTGCCACCCTAAAAAGCCAACCAATAGCGACAACTAATTAAACTCCCCTCTGCTCTTTTTGGCAGAGGGGAGTTTTTACGCACAGTCAAACCATCGAGGGACGTAGGCGTGTGGAGAAGGCACGAGTGCGTACACGTAGGCGTACTTTGTACGGTAGAGTAGCAATCGTGGCTAAGAGGCGACATTAAAAACAGGGAATTTGCAAAAATGCAAATTCCCTATCTTATTCTTTTTTGCCAAAAGTTGTTATGCTACGCAAAGCAATCAGCGTCGCCTCTGTTCTACACTTGCATACGCACCCTCGACTTACTTTCTTTCGTTCTTTGGCACCTTAGTCGCAAGCTGAGCAGGTACCTCCTCGTATCTTACAAAGTGGAATGTAAAGTCGCCACGACCCTGTGTCATTGCGCGAAGTGCGATAACGTAGTCAACCATTTCAGACTTTGGAACCTCTGCTTCAACAATAGTGTACTTAGGACGCTTTGGATTTGGTTCCATACCCATTACTCTGCCGCGACGCTTGTTCAAGTCACCCATAACGTCACCAACCATATGCTCAGGCACGCTAACCTTCAAAACACCAACAGGCTCAAGGAGTACAGGATTTGCATTAACAAGCTCCTTATAAGCCAAACGAGCCGCAAGCACAAAGGAAATTTCGTTAGAGTCAACATCGTGATATGAGCCGCCTGTCAAGTCAGCCGCCAAATTAACCATTGGATAGCCGAGAAGCACGCCCTCCTTCATAGCTTCCTTAAGACCCTTTTCAACTGCTGGGTAGTAACCCTTTGGCACTTCACCGCCAACAACGCTTTGAGTAAAGGTCAAGCCCTCTTCCTCACCGTGTGAGAATGTAATCTTAACGTGACCGTACTGACCTGCACCACCGGACTGCTTTTTGTGCTTTCCTTCGGTTTCCAAGCGTTTCTTAATTGTTTCTCTGTACGCAATCTTTGGTGTTTCAAGCTTTACGTTAACACCGTATCTGTTCTTTAGCTTGCATACAACTGTGTCAAGGTGAACGTCACCGATACCCTTCAAAAGAAGCTCGCCTGTTTCAACAAAGTTTTCGTACTTAACGGTCTTATCCTCATCAAGAATCTTTGCAATAGAGGTGGCAACCTTGTCCTCATCCTTACCATCGGTCTTAATTGCCATTGTCATATTAGCCTCAGGGAATTCAATCTTCTTATATTCCATATCGGAGGTTTCGCAAAGAGTATCGTTTGTATTTGTATTAGCAAGCTTGGAGATAACGCCGATGTCACCACAAGCAAGGCTGTCAATTTCTGTCTGCTTCTTACCGCAGATTGTGAAAATCTTGGAGAACTTTTCAACCTGACCTGTTGTTGTGTTCTTAAGCATCATATCCTTCTTTAATTCACCGTTCATAACCTTGAAGAAGGAAACACGGCCAACAAATGGGTCAGCAATAGTCTTAAATACCATCAAGCGGCACTCACCCTCACGCTCAATAGCAACGTCATTACCGTTTACGTCCTTTTCAACCTTCTTTGCAGTATGTCTTGGGAAGGACTCCGCAATAGCGGTCAAGATTGAGTAAATACCTCTCATATTTTCGGATGAGCCGCACCATACAGGAACGATAGCGCCTGAAATCATACCCTCGTGGAGTGCCAGCGCACATTCCTCTTGAGTAAATCTCTCACCTGCGAAGAACTTTTCAAGCATTTCCTCATTGGTTTGTGCAACGGCTTCCATAAATACCTCACCGTACTTCTCCGCAACAGCGCGACGGGATGGGGTCATATCCTCCTCCTGTCTTTCACCGTTAGGAAGATAACGGAAGCATTTCATTGTCATTAGGTCAATCATCATAGTACCTGTCGCTTCCTTAACAGGAATAAATACAGGACAAAGAGCGTTTCCAAACTCGTCACGGAGCTGGTTAAATACGCTGTCAAAATCAGCATCAGGGTCGTCGCACTTGTTAACAAAGAAGGCTCTTGGAATACCCGCCTCCAAAGCATTGTACCAAGCAATCTCCGCGCCAACCTCTAAGCCTGCCTTTGCATCAATATTAATAAGAGCCGCATCAGCCACACGAAGTGCACTTGCAACCTCACCCGCAAAGCCCAAAAAGCCCGGGCAGTCAAGAAGATTAATCTTAACGCCGTTCCACTCAAGATTTACAACGGATAAGCCTATTGAAATACCTCTTTTTATTTCCTCGCTGTCATAGTCGGAAACAGTATTACCGTCGCAAATTCTACCAAGGCGGTCAGTTGCCTTTGCCTTGAAGAGCATTGACTCGATAGTAGCGGTCTTACCGCTGCCGCTGTGTCCGATAATGCACACGTTTCTTACATTGTTAGTGATAAATTTTGCCATGGGTTTTGTCCTCGCTTCTTATATATTTCTTCCATTATATGAAAGTTAATGTTCGATAAAATTATTGTATCACACAATGTATATACATTTCAATAGTTTTTGTGCAATTTGTTTAGTTTTTTGTCAATTTTATAATATTTTTGTGCAATTTGACGAAGCGAGTGCGTTGAAACAGGCGGAGCGTGTGCTCCGCCTGTTCGCTTGGCTTACTTGGAATACGGTTCTATTGAGAATGACAAAAGCCAATCGTTAGTAAGGTCTTCTTCAAGCCCTTTTAAGCCAACATATAACCTTACGAAATAGTATTTATCGCCTTCAATGCAAAACAATTCCACGTTTGCAGGAATATCTGCATTATCTGAAAAGTAGTTTTTCTGCACGTATATTGTCTTTTCTTCTGTTTTCAATTCATATTGAAGCGTTGCAAGAGTGTCACGTTTTGAATAAAAATACTTCCCCACAATGTCAGTGCCATCAATAACCTTGGAAACTACGTCTTTATAAGAAGCGTTATAAGAAGCGTTTACATAACTACGCTCATATATCTCATTAAATGTTTCTTTGTCATATACATCAAGATGTCCCACACTGTCGCCACTTTCGGTTTCCATAGAAAACGAGTAGTGCTTTCCATACCACACAAAGTGGCTTGTTAGAATACCATCTGGTATCGCAGGGTAATATAGGTTTTTCAAATCACATATTTCAAAACCTACTTCGCTCTTTGAAAACGCATTAACTAAGATTTTCTTGTTATACGCGCTTATATTTCCATTTAATATTTCATCCAAAAAAATTTCAATGCTTGAAAAACTCAAGCACCCAATTCCTGTATTTCCTTCGTATACGGATGCGTCATAAAAAACCATATAGCATTTATCAAGCTCATAATTGTACATTATTTCATAATCACGCTCGTCCGTTGGTACTGCTGGCGCAGTGTCTTCCTCATTAGGTGGCGGATAATAGCTGGTTGGTGGGTCGGGCTGTTCGGATGTTATTACACTATCCTCGCTTGATAAAGCATCTTCTCCTGAATGTGTACTGTCAACAGTGCTCTCGTTATTAATATCACTTTTATTTTCTGCTTCGCTATTGCAGTCAATCGTTGGATTTTTGCTTACATCACTGTCTGAAAAATCAGAGCAACTGCAAACCATCACGGTTAATGATAATATAATTATCACTAAAATCAAATATTTTAATATGTTTTTCATCTTTTACTCCTCGTTATTATTCGCAATGTTTCCTTGTATAACTATGTTAGAGGTCAATCCTTCCATATATTCTTCGCAGGAAGTACAAAACCCCATTGCTTCATTTGTTACGTCCAACACACTAGAATAGTAACCGTAAGCGGTATATTGGTCGAATTTTCCCATAACGCAAAACGTTCCGTTTTGGTCGTGTCCTTCGTTATTATACACATCATCCATTCCAAAGCAATGCGCCTCGTATGAGCCGTTTGATAACCTAAAATGCTTTACGTTTTCTTCACGTAAGGAAGATATTTCTTCCACGTTACCGATTAGTTTATCGCTACAAATTCTATTGTTTTTCTCCTTTTGTTAATTGTGAGTTCAAAAAGCTAATATTTGATTTAAAACGTGCCATTGAATGTACCTCCCTTTCTCTCTATATAATTAAAGAGTGAAATTTACTTCTATTTCCTTCAATTTTTTTGAAAAAATTTTAAAATAATAAAAAGCACATAAGCCAAGTGTGTCCCGACTTATGCGCAAATTGCAAGTTATTATATTTTCTCGGCAACAGCTTTTTAGTTTGGGTTGTCGGGATTTCTTCTTTATTTCAGTATAGCATAGCTTTATTCTTTTGTCAAGGCTACAAGGTATTGAAATAAAATAGCTTTTGTGCTATACTAATAAAAACTCGCAAAGGAGTATTTTTATGATAACCTACAACGATATTAAACATAATGAGGCTATTAGCACTTATATAAGGAAGGCGGACGAGAGCTTAACCTCACTTGGCTACACGGAGCATAGCTTTGCTCACGTTGGCTTGGTGGCAAACCGCGCCGAGTATATTCTTTCCTCTCTTGGCTACGGTGAGCACGATTTGGAGCTTGTTAAAGTTGCCGCCCATTTGCACGATATTGGCAACATTGTAAACCGCCGCGAGCATTCCCAAAGCGGTGCAGTTATGGCTTTCCGTATTCTTGATAAGCTGGAAATGGACCCTTGCGATATTGCAACCATTGTTTCTGCCATCGGCAATCACGACGAGGGCACGGGAGAAGCGGTAAACCCTATTGCCGCTGCCCTTATTATTGCGGACAAAAGCGACGTGCGCCGCACAAGGGTAAGAAACCAAGATTTTTCAACCTTTGACATACACGACAGGGTAAATTATTCCGTAATAGAAACCGACCTTATTATAAATAAGGAAGATAAGGCAATTACACTATCCTTAACAATAGACACAAAAATAAGCCCTGTGATGGACTACTTTGAAATTTTCCTTAACCGTATGCTGATGTGCAAGAAAGCGGCAAAAGCATTAGGGCTTGAATTTAAGCTTGTTATAAACAATCAAGCCATTATGTAATAGGAACAAAAAATGCACTCGAAATCCGAGTGCATTTTTTATTTTATTATTTTTTAATCTTGTATTCAACGTGCATTGCGTGACCGCCTGTTAGGACAATCATTTCCATTGCAGGAACGGAGAATTCACCTGCGCGCACCTTAAGTGGCTTATCAAGAACGCCACGGGCAAGAACCTTAACGCTCTTAGCCTTCTTGTCTATGAGCTTCTTGTCCTTCATAGACTGAATTGTAACGTCGTCACCGGCATTATAATTCTTAGAAAGCGTATCAACGTTGATAATAGCCTTCTTGTTGTCCTTAGCGGTGATATAATCAACACCCTCCTCAAGAACAACCTCGATATGCTTTTCTTCAACAATTTGATGTACTTCCTCAGCGCTTACGCTTTCAACAACAAGCTCAGGCTCAATTGCGGGAGCTTCAATCACAGGCTCTTCTTCAACAATTGGCTCAGGAATTACCTCAACAATTGGCTCTTCAACAACAGGCTCAGGAACAACCTCAACAATTGGTTCCTCAATAACAGGCTCTTCCTTAGGCTTAGAGGACATAACAACTACCGCATCGTCTGCAATGAGTGCCTTAATGAGCTTGCGAGCAATAAGTGGCTCGTTTGGCTCATATGGGTACTGTGCAACGTAGTCAACAGTCTTTGCCTTTTCGTCCTTTTCAATGCCAAACTTAGCCATTGTGATATCAACAAGCTCCTTCGCCTTTCTAAGACCAAGACCGCTCTTAATCTTAACAAGCATTGGAACATCCTCAAATATCTTTGCATCAATTGCCTCGTGGTGATACTTGGACTCATCAAACTCATTCGGATCAAGTGCACAGTACAGACAAATCGTCTTACCGCGAAGCTTAACCTTAAAGAGCTGATCTCTACCTCTGTTGTAGCTATCGAACTTCCAGCTAAATCTGGACTTAACACCCTTATAGGACATAATGTGGTTCTTAAGCTCACTATAGTAATCCTTAACGGTATCGTCACTCTGGATAAGGTTAGCTTTAAAGCTACGGCTGTACTTAATGTCAATCTTGTTACCTTCGTTGTCATAGTAGGTAGGAACAAGAACAGGCTCTGCCTCTTGTATAGGCTCTTCAACAATTGGCTCGGGAACAACCTCGACAACAGGTTCTTCAGCCACAGGCTGTGGAATATATTCCTCGATAACCTCCTCGTAAAGCGGCTTTTCAACCTCTTCAACAACAGGTTCCTCAACAACCTCAACCTCAATTTCAGGCTCAATTGCCGGTTCTTCTTCAACCACA
The DNA here is from genome assembly GCA_045532975.1 of Eubacteriales bacterium. GTDB lineage: Bacteria > Bacillota > Clostridia > Oscillospirales > CAG-272 > RGIG2000. The sequence continues at coordinate 24,676 of JAZSGX010000005.1, forward strand.
GGCTCAGGAATAACCTCGATAACAGGTTCTTCTTCAACTACAGGCTCTTCAGCAACTGCCTCAACCACAGGCTCTTCGATTTCAGGTGCAACCTCTTCAGCAACTGCCTCAATTGAGTAGAGAGGAATTGAAAATACAGAATCAATCTCGCCTCTTTCAATAACAACGTCACCGTCGGGAACAACGCTCCAGCCGATAAACTTACTGTCGCTGTTGTATTCCTTGGGAAGCTGTAGCTTAATGTAATGAGTTTCTCTGTAAACAACTTTGTCAATGCTTGAACGGTTAAAGGTAACCTCAACAATGCTCTGACCGTCAAAGCCCTCGTTTGAAACAACGATGTCGCTATCGTCAAGAACAGATACAGGGTAAAGGTTTATTGTGAAAACATAATTTTCCTGTCCATCCTTGAACAAGATATCTCCGTCGGGAGCAAAACCCCAGCCAGCAACATCTTCCTTAGGCAAACAAGCGTCAATTCTGAAGCCCTCGCTTGCAACAATCTCATCAGTTTGAGTGTCAACGTAATTAAACTTAACGAAAACACCCTCGCTATAATCAATCTCCTTAGGAGGCTCTATTTTTGTAACAGGCGCCGGCACATAATCGTAAACAGGAGCCTCCGCCCACATAGCATAAAGCTTAACGGGCTTAAGCAAAACAATTTTGTGCTTTGTCAACGGGCGCGTGCCCTTTTCATTTTTACTCCATCCAACAAGCTTTTTGCCTTTTTTGTTGGCACTATGTATCTTTACACGGCTAAGCCAGGAGTGCCTTTCCTTATGAATAACCTCCTTGCCATCCTCGCTGTCGTAATATATCACTTGGAAACGCAGCACCAAAAGAAGCACCGTAAGCAGTGCAGCTACGCCAAGAACTATACCGCACCAAACCAAGCTAATATTAAAAATGTCGATGCCAGCAAAATAGTTTGTCATCCTACTCTATCCGCCTTTCTTACTATATAGTATAAATTTGTAATTTTATTATACAACACTAAAAATTTTTTGTCAATAAATATTTTGAAAAAAATATCAAAAATCTCACACTCCACCCGTTATTTTTTAAAATATCACTATTTTCGCAACGATTTTTTTGAAAAATTCCGCTGATTTTTTTACTCGCATAAAATTTACTATTGATTTTGTCGTAATTCTCCGCTATAATAGTATATGTAAAATTTGAAGGGAGTTTTAAAATGGTTACAGAAATTATTAATAAGTTAGGAGAATTTGACAGCGAGGTTGCAAGCGCTGTTGAAAGCGAGCTTAAAAGACAAAAGAGAGGTCTTGAATTAATTGCTTCCGAAAACTTGGTTTCCGAGGCGGTTATGCTTGCAATGGGTACACCATTGACAAACAAATATGCAGAGGGTTACCCTGCAAAGAGATATTACGGCGGATGCGAGTGCGTTGACGTTGTTGAAAACATTGCTATCGAAAGAGCCTGCAAGCTTTTCGGCGCAAATTATGCAAACGTTCAGCCACATAGCGGCGCTCAGGCAAACACAGCGGTTTACTTTGCGCTTCTTCAGCCGGGCGACACTGTTCTCGGTATGAGCTTGGCTCACGGCGGTCACTTGACACACGGCTCACCCGTTAACATGTCCGGTTCTTACTTTAATTTCATTTCCTACGGTGTAGGAGACGATGGCTTTATCGATTACGACGAGCTCGAAAGATTGGCAAGAGAAAATTCACCTAAGCTTATCGTTGCAGGTGCATCTGCTTATCCAAGAGTTATAGACTTTGAAAGAATTTCCAAGGTTGCAAAGGAAGTTGGCGCATACTTCATGGTAGATATGGCGCATATTGCAGGTCTTGTTGCTGCAGGATGCCATCCAAGCCCGGTACCTTATGCCGACGTTGTTACAACTACCACACACAAAACACTCCGCGGTCCCCGTGGCGGCCTTATCCTCTCAAATGACGAGGAAATTGCCAAGAAGATTAACAAGGCTATCTTCCCAGGCACACAGGGTGGTCCTCTTATGCACACAATAGCATCTAAGGCTGTTTGCTTCGGCGAGGCGCTCAAGCCGGAATTCAAGGCATACCAGGAGCAAATTGTTAAAAACGCTAAGGTTTTGGCTGACACCCTCTTGGCTGAAGGCTTTAACTTAGTTTCCGGCGGCACCGATAACCACTTGATGCTTCTCGATCTTCGCCCATTCTCTATCACAGGCAAGGAGCTTGAAAAGCGTCTTGACGAGTGCTACATCACCGTTAACAAAAACGCAATCCCCAACGACCCCGAAAAGCCATTTGTAACAAGCGGTGTTCGTATCGGTACTCCTGCAGTTACCTCAAGAGGTCTTAAGGAAGAGGATATGGTTACTCTCGGTAAGCTCATTAAGCTTGTAGCTACCGAATTCGAGACAAAGGCAGATTACATTCGCGCCGAGGTTACAAAAATCTGCGACAAGTATCCGATTTACGAATAATGCGTGGCGAATACTCCACAAAGCAGCGCGATGCAATTCTTTCGTTCCTGCGCGAAAATAACGCGCACGTGTCCGCATCCGATATTGTTTTTCACTTGAAGGAAGAGGGCTACAAGGTTAGCACCGCTACCGTTTATCGCACCCTTGAAAAGTTTGAAAAGGAAGGCTTAGTGAAAAAAATGTTAGTGGGAGACGGTGCAGGCGCTTGCTATCAATTTGCCGATGGCGAGAGCTGCCACGAGCATTTCCACCTTAAATGTATCAAGTGCGGCAAGCTCATTCACTTAAGCTGTGAGTTTATGCATGAGATGGAGGAGCATATTTTTAATGACCACGGATTTACTGTCAGCTCAGGAAGAACCGTCATTTACGGCATCTGCTCAAGTTGTAGCGGTACCCCCGAAAGGTCAGGCTGTAATTGTAGCTGCAAAATAGCAAATAAATGAAACTCCCATTGTTTTTTCCAAACATTTCAAAAAAAATTAAATTTGCTATTGATTTTTAAAAACATTTGTGTTATAATGCTTTTCGCTTATGATTTTTTTAATTTAAAATACGGAGGAAAATTATGGGAACTCTAAATATAGTATTAGCGATTTTATTATTTGTTTCCGCAATCTTTTTGATTATCGCGGTTCTTGTGCAATCCGGCAAGGATAAGGGTACTGGTGTTATTACAGGTGGCTCTTCTGAAACATATTTTGGAAGAAACAAGAATAAGTCCAAGGAAAAGAAGCTTGCACTTATTACAACTATAGTAGCTATTATCTTTGTTATTCTTGCAATTCTCGTTTACATTTTGCAAGATCCACCGGAAGAGTACGATCCTGATGATTATGTAAATTCAACTCCAACCTCCAGCTCAACCTCCGATTCAAAGGTTGACAAGGTTGACGTATCAAGCAGTGCTACTTCTTCTGCAACTAATACAGTTGATTCCAACAAATAATTTAAGATTTGCATAAAAACCGCCCAAATTTTCTTTGGGCGGTTTTCTTTTTTCAAAAAACATGGTACAATATTATTAGAAGGATACTCTTTACGAAAGGAGTGATTTTATGGAAAAAATTAAAAACGCAATTCTTGATTTGATTCAAGGGGAAAATTATACACCTTTAAGTCCTAACGAAATGCTAAGCCTTTTTAACGACAACGGGCAAAATTTCGACGACGGGGACTTTTGGCGCACAGTACAGGAAATGGAGGGGGAGGATTTTTCCGTTGCCTTTACAAGAAAGAACAAAATCGTGTCATCTGACAGTGCTGGACAGTATAAGGGAGTTTTCTCCGCTTCTTCAAGAGGCGACTTTGGATTTGTTACAACGGAAAAGGGCGAGTTTTTCATCCCCCCTTCTCTCACCTTTTGCGCTTTAAACGGGGATACCGTTGTTTGCAAAAGATTAGACCGTGGCTCCCGTTTCTTCGGCAAGGGAAACGAGGCGGAAATCGTTGCAATTTTGGAAAGAGGTATTAGCGAAATCATAGGCACCCTCACCTTATACGCAAACGGCAGTGGTCAGGCAGGGCATATCACCCCCGACAACGAAAGAATACACGCCTCGGTTTTGGTTTCCTCAAAAGCCTTAAACGGTGCTACCCACGGGGACAAGGTTGTTGGCAAAATAGAAAGCTACCCCAAAGCGGAGCACGACCCAATAAGATGTGAAATTGTCGAGGTTTTAGGCAAAGCGGATAGCCAAGAGGCAAACTACAAAGCTATTCTGCATTCCAACGGAATAACAACCACCTTTGACGACAAGGTTGTTGACGAGGCTGAAAGCGTGTCAAACGAGAAAATTATCGACACAGGTCGTACAGATTTTAGAGCCAAAACAGTTTTCACCATCGACTCCCACGAGGCAAAGGACTTAGACGATGCTATTTCAATAGAGACAAGCGAGGACTCCTACATCTTGAGCGTTCATATAGCCGACGTTTCTCACTACGTCAGAAAAAATTCCCTGCTTGATAAGGAGGCCTTTAAGCGCGGCACAAGCGTTTACTTCACCGACAAGGTTGTGCCAATGCTCCCCGTCGCCCTTTCAAACGGAATCTGCTCGCTTAACGAGGGACAGGACAGGCTTACCCTATCTGCCATTATTACTTTAGACAAAAAAGGAAATATTCTTTCCTGCGAAATTGTAAACTCCATTATTCGTTCCAAAATCAAAGGCATTTATGCGGAATTAAACGACATTTTGGAAAAGAAAGAGGACAGCGAATTTTACAGTAAATACGCACACGTCCTTGACGATTTTTATAAAATGCACGAGCTTTATTTAATATTGAAGGAAAAAAGTGAGCGTCGCGGAGCTATGGAGCTTGAAAGCGAGGAAACAAAGGTCATCCTTAACGAAGCGGGACACCCCGTTGACATTGTCAAGCGTGAGCGTGGAGAAACCGAGCGTTTGATCGAGCAATTTATGCTTTGCGCTAACGAAGCGGTGGCTACCTATCTTTATAACGCAGGCATCCCCTGTGTTTACCGTGTACACGACGAGCCCGATATGGAAAAAATCGGCGCCTTTGCTCTTTTTGCGAAAAATTTGGGCATTGACGTTTCTCCCTTGCGTACAAGGAACAAAATCACATCCTCTCAGCTTTCCCGTGTCCTTGACAGTGTGCGTGACACGGATAAATTTGCAATAGTATCCTCCATTCTCCTTCGTTCATTAATGAAAGCAAGATACTCCCACATTCAAAAAGCACATTTTGGTTTGTCAACAGAATACTATTGTCACTTCACCTCTCCTATCAGACGCTACCCGGATTTGAGCGTGCATAGAATTATCAAGGCTATGCTAAACGGTGAAATTAACGAAAACACAGTTGGCGAATATGAAAAATTTGCAGAATTATCAGGAATTCTTTCAAGCGAAAACGAGGTAAAGGCTGTCCATGCCGAGCGCGACATTGACGAGCTTTACAAGTGTGTCTATATGGCGGACAGGATCGGGGAGGAATACGAGGCGGTTATTTGCTCCGTTAACTCCTTTGGCTTTTTTGCCAAGACAGAAAATCTATGTCAGGGTCTTGTTCCCATTGAAGGCTTAGGCCACGGATTTTTCTACGACAGAGACAATTATACCCTTTCCAGCGGAAAAACCGTTTATCGCTTAGGTCAAAAGGTCAAGGTTAAGGTTGAAAGCGTTGATATTGCAACACGACAGATTAATTTCTATTTAATAAAGGAAAAAAGTGAGAAGCAAGGCGAGGAAAAAACAGCTCCTGTACGCAAGGCTTCAGCACCTCGGCAATCAAACGACGGAGGACGTAAAAGTCATTCTCATTCCTCCACTGCAAGAAAAAAGCAGCGGAGATTTGAAACCTTTATGTCACTTGCCCAAAAACGCAGCCGTAAAAAACGCAGATAACAAAAAATCCCGCACAAAAGGACACCTTCCTCTTGTGCGGTTTTTTGTTATTCGTCCTTAATGTTACCCTTTTTGACGTTTTCGTTGATTAATTCTTCCGTATATTTCCATATTTCCTCAGAGCCAAGCCTTGATGATTTTTGCCTGCCGACTACTTTGGATTTCGTCACCTTATGCTCGCGCCAATCCGCGCCGCCGTTGGAATTATTAAGAAGAAGTGGCTGAAAGTTGTCCATAACCTTGGCAAATCGCGCCTCAGGTGTTTGGCAAGCCTCAAACTCTTCAAACAAAGCATGAAGCTCATCGCACTGCTCCTCGGGAAGCATTCCAAAAATCCTGTCAGCCGCCTTTTTTTCTCGTTCACCTTGCGTCTCCAAGCCCTTAATATCGTATGCGTAGGTATCTCCTGCATCAATTTCTACAATGTCGTGAACAAGCGCCATCATCATAGCTCTTGCGACATCAAATTTCTCGTTGGCATACTCCTTTAAAAGATATATCATAATTGCCATATGCCAAGCGTGCTCAGCATCATTTTCCCGTCTGCCATGACCTGTAAGGTGAGTTTGACGTAAAACGTTCTTTTCCTTGTCGGCTTCAAGAATGAAATTCAACTGTTTTTTAAATCTTTCTTTGTCCATACGTCGTTCCCCTTAGTTGCCGGGGGCAATATACCCCTTCTTTTCAAGTGCTGCGCTTATTCGGTCAAGAATTTCCTCGCTCTCCGCGCGCACCGTATGATAATGATAGCCCCCCGTAATGTGCATCAGCTCAACCGATTTTCCTGTTCTCACACTCTCAATAAACTGTTCTATTTGAGAGCGAGACGAAATATTCAGCTTTGCCTCCATTTTTCCGTACGCCTTATGCCACACATAAACATCAGCAACCGTACCCCCAAAATCGACTATGGTTTGCAGCTCGTCCTCTGTTTGCTCCGTTGTGTGAAATATTTTAAAAACTCTTTCCTTAAGAGGAGACGAATGTATAATGTAACCCGAGTTAGATGCAAAAATGTCAATTCCCTGCTCCTTCAAAAGCGAAATATCACGCACGATTATCTGGCGCGATACTCCGTATATTTCAGAAAGCTCGCTGCCCGACACAGCTCTTTTCTCATTTAAAAGCAAATTGATTATGCTTTTTCTTCTCTCGTCTGCCTTCATTGCTTTAGCCCTTCCGTGCTCATATTGCGTGAAGATTTTTTAATGAAAGGTCAAGAATTGGCGAGGAATGTGTCAGTGCACCGCTTGAAATGTAATCCACACCAATGCCTACAAGCCTTGCCACGTTCTCTCTTGTTACGTTTCCACTGCACTCTGTTTCAGCCTTGCCACGACAAAGCTCAACAGCAGCCTTCATATCTTCGACGCTCATATTATCAAGCATAATTATATCAGCCCCCGCCTCAAGAGCATCCTTCAGCATATCGAGATTCTCAACCTCAATCTCAATTTTGCGAACAAACGGAGCGTATTCCTTCGCCATTTTTACCGCTTCCTTAACTCCGCCTGCAGCTCCTATATGGTTGTCCTTTAAAAGAATACCGTCACTTAGATTGTATCTATGATTATAGCCGCCGCCAACCTTAACCGAATATTTTTCAAAAATCCTCATGTTCGGCGTGGTCTTTCTCGTATCAAGGAGCTTAGTTTTTGTTCCCTTAAGTAAATTCGCAATTTCTCTTGTATATGTTGCAATACCGCTCATTCTCTGCAAATAGTTTAGCGCCGTTCTCTCTCCCGAAAGAAGCACGCGAATGTCACCGCGCACAAGACCAATACGCTCCCCCTTGTTTACAGTGTCACCATCCTTACAATAGAATATAACCTCAGTCTTTTCATCGAGAAGCTCAAATACTCGCTTGAATACCTCAAGACCCGCTATAACTCCGTTTTGCTTGCAGATAAGTTCGACCTCTCCCGCTTGATAGCTCGGCATAACGGAATTAGTAGTAATGTCCTCGCTTGTGATATCTTCTCTCAGAGCCTGTAAAATCAACGTGTCAGCATTCATTTTCATTGTAATGTTATTCATGACTTAATCTCTCCTTTTCGATAGCCGCCAAAACAGCAGCTTTGTATTTTTCTTTATAATCTTTGTACTCGGCTTCATTAATGGTAATCTCGTTATCACCTGTAATTGCAGAATATCCCTCCATTATATGCTGCGCAGCACGCTTTGCAAACACAAGGCTTTCAAGGAGCGAGTTGCTTGCAAGTCGGTTTTTACCGTGGACGCCGTTGCAGGCAGTTTCACCCGCCGCATAAAGACGGTCCATAGAGGTCTTGCTATATTGGTCAACGTCAATGCCGCCCATAAAGTAGTGCTGAGCAGGAACAACGGGAATAGGCTCCTTTGTTGCGTCATATCCCTCTTCAAGACAGCGTTGATAGATGTTCGGAAAATGCGCCTTGATTTCCTCCCTTGGAATAGGCTCCATAGAAAGCCAAACGTGCTTGGTGCCCTCCTTCTTCATTTCCGCAAAGATAGCATTAGCAACCACGTCACGGGGCAGAAGCTCGTTGACAAACCGCTCACCCTTGGAATTGAGCAAAACAGCGCCCTCTCCACGAACAGACTCAGAAATCAAAAATTCACGGTTGCCTGACTTTTCCGTATAAAGAGTTGTAGGATGAATTTGAATATAATCAATATTTTTTAACCTTATGTTATGTTTAAGCGCAAGAGCAACCGAGTCGCCTGTCAAATGCTTATAATTTGTTGAATGCTCAAAAACACCGCCTATGCCACCCGTTGCAAGCACGGTATAATCCGCTTGAACAACGGAATAAACACCGTTTTTATCGTGTCCTATAATACCGTGACACTCGTTGTCCTTGCAGATAAGGTCAACCATTGTGTAGCTTTCAATAATGGTGATATTTTCTCTATTTCTTGCTGTTTCCAAAAGATGGGAGGTTATTTCCTTGCCTGTTTCATCCTTATGGAAAAGTATGCGGTTGTTAGTATGGGCGCCTTCTCTTGTGTATACAAACCCCTCTTTGTTCATTTCAAACCTGACGCCAAAGGACACAAGATCTTCAATAACCTTACGCGAGGAATTAATCATAATCTGAACAGAGTCGGGATTGTTTTCATAGTGTCCCGCCCTCATTGTATCCTCGTAGAAGGAATCATAATCATTCTCGTCACGAAGGACGCAAATACCGCCCTGGGCAAGATAAGAATCACTCTTGTACGCCTCGTCCTTCGTTACTATTACTATATTCTTTTCCTTTGGCAAATTCAAGGCGCAATACAAGCCCGCTACACCACTGCCGACTATCAAAATATCTGTTTTCATTTTATTACCCTTTGTTACCTTCCCAATTCCAGCATTTTATCTAAGGGCTTCCACGCGTCAACTAATGCCTCGCTCTTAATAAGCACCTCATTATTTTCCTTTTCAAGAACAGATAGAATATTGCGAAGTGTGTTAAGCTTCATATCTACACAGCAGGGACGTGGGCTTGGATAGTAAAATTGCTTTTGAGAATTATCGGTTATCAGCTTGTAATCAACACCGTCCTCGGTACACACAATAAACTCACAAAGCGGACTGTCTGCCACATAATCTATCAGCTCCGCTGTGCTTCCGATATAATCAGCAATTTCAAGAAGCTCAGGCTCGCACTCGGGATGAATTAAAATCGGAGCACTCGGATGATGCCGCTTTTGTTCAAGAAGCTGTTCCTTTGTAATAGATGCGTGAATTGGACAATAACCGTCATTAATGATAATGTTTTTTTCGGGAACCTGTGATGCGACGTACCTTCCAAGATTTCTGTCGGGAATAAAGAATATATTCTTATTAGGCAATGCCTTGACGATTTTTATAGCGTTGGATGAGGTTACGCAAACGTCACTTTGACGCTTCAGCTCAGCAGTGGAGTTTATGTAGCAAACAACCGCTAAGTCCTCATATTTTTCCCGCATTTTTTGAATAAGTCCCGGTGCCACCATATGCGCCATTGGACAGTCTGCTGTGATATCGGGCATCAAAACCTTCTTATTGGGATTTAATATTTTTGCGCTTTCTCCCATAAACGATACGCCGCAGAAAACGATAATATCCGCTGTGCTCTTTTTTGCAATCTTTGCAAGATAAAAGGAGTCACCTATATAGTCGGCAACCTCCTGTGCCTCAGCAGGTGCATAATAGTGGGCAAGAATTACCGCATTTTTCTCTTTCTTTAACTGTAATATTTTTTCCTTCATGTCAACCTTCCCTTACCTGTTGAACGACCTATTATTGCACAGTATTATACACCATTAGTTTCCACCTGTCAACATTAGCTGTAAATGTTTTTGTTAACTATTTGTAAACATCCGACTGTTTTGAGAAATTTTACAATTTAGAGTGGACTCTTTTACCAAAGGCTTAAAATCGAATACACGCATTATTAATCTTACAAGTTAAGAAAGCAGCAGAATAATTTTTGTGAAATTCCTACAATATAATAATAAATAAATGCCATTTTTTTAGAATTTTATAAAAAATTAACAAATTATATGAAAAATTTCAAAAAAATATACCATTATTAATTAATATGTGCTATAATTGTCGTGTGCGTCCAGACGCAAGTATGGGTGCATACACAATTATTCAGTTTATAATTTTATATGGAGGTACTTTAGAGAATGAGTACAAAGAAGTATGTTTACCTCTTTAAAGAGGGCGACGCAACAATGAGAGAAATTCTCGGCGGTAAGGGTGCTAACCTTGCTGAAATGACCAAGATTGGTCTTCCTGTTCCACAGGGCTTCACTATTTCTACTGAAGCTTGTACACAGTACTACGAGGACGGCAGACAAATCAACGACGAAATCCAGGCACAAATCATGGAATACATCGACAAGATGGAAGCTATCACCGGCAAGAAGTTCGGCGATAAGGAAAATCCACTTCTCGTTTCCGTTCGTTCCGGCGCTAGAGCTTCTATGCCAGGTATGATGGACACAATTCTTAACCTTGGTCTTAACGAAGAGGTTGTTAACGTTATGGCTGAAAAGTCAGGCAACGCTCGTTGGGCTTGGGACTGCTACAGAAGATTTATTCAGATGTACTCCGACGTAGTTATGGAGGTTGGTAAGAAGTACTTTGAAGAGCTTATCGACAAGATGAAGGAAGAAAAGGGCGTTACTCAGGACGTTGAGCTTAGCGCAGAGGACTTGAAGGAGCTTGCTAACCAGTTCAAGGCTGAATACAAGGGTAAGATTGGTTCTGACTTCCCATCCGATCCTAAGGAACAGCTCATGGGTGCAGTTAAGGCCGTATTCCGTTCTTGGGACAACCCACGTGCTAACTACTACAGAATGCAGAATGAAATCCCATATTCTTGGGGTACTGCAGTTAACGTACAGGCAATGGCATTCGGTAACATGGGTAACGACTGTGGTACCGGTGTTGCATTTACTCGTGACCCTGCAACAGGTGAGAAGAAGCTCATGGGTGAGTTCCTTCCAAACGCACAGGGCGAGGACGTAGTTGCTGGTGTACGTACACCATACCCAATCGCTCAGATGGCTGAAATGTTCCCAGAAGCATACAAGCAGTTTGTTGAGGTTTGCCAAATTCTTGAAAACCACTACAGAGATATGCAGGATATGGAGTTCACTGTTGAACACGGTAAGCTTTATATGCTTCAAACAAGAAACGGTAAGAGAACTGCAAAGGCAGCTCTTAAGATTGCTGTTGACCTTGTTAATGAGGGTATGATTTCCAAGGAGCAGGCTCTCCTTATGATCGATCCTAAGCAGCTTGACGCTCTTCTCCACCCACAGTTCGACGCTAAGGCACTCAAGGCTGCTAAGCCTGTTGCTAACGCTCTTCCAGCTTCTCCTGGAGCTGCTTGCGGTAAGGTTGTATTTACTGCTGAAGACGCTGTTGAATGGGGTAAGGCTGGCGAAAAGGTTGTTCTTGTTCGTCTTGAAACATCTCCAGAAGACATCGAGGGTATGCACTACGCTCAGGGTATCTTGACCGTTCGTGGCGGTATGACATCTCACGCAGCCGTTGTTGCTCGTGGTATGGGTACTTGCTGTGTATCCGGTTGCGGTGCTATTAAGATGGACGAGGAAAACAAGAGATTCGTTCTTGATGGCAGAACATATGTTGAGGGTGACTACATCTCTCTTGACGGTTCTACAGGTAACATCTACGGTGAGGCTATTCCTACCGTTCCTGCTTCCGTTGACGGTGAGTTTGGTATTATCATGGGTTGGGCTGATGAATACAGACAGCTCCAGGTTAGAACAAATGCTGATACACCTAACGACGCTCAGACAGCAAGAAGATTCGGTGCTGAAGGTATCGGTCTTTGCCGTACAGAGCACATGTTCTTCGAGCCAGACAGAATTTCCGCTATTCGTGAAATGATTTGCTCTGACACTGTTGAAGAAAGAGAAGCAGCTTTGGCTAAGCTTCTTCCAATGCAGCAGGGCGACTTTGAGAAGCTCTATGAGGCTCTTGAAGGCAACCCAGTTACTATCCGTTTCTTGGATCCACCTCTCCACGAGTTCGTTCCAACTGCTGAAGAAGACATCGAGCTTCTCGCTCAGACACAGGGCAAGACAGTTGAAGATATTAAGAACATCATCGCTTCTCTCCATGAGTTCAACCCAATGATGGGTCACCGTGGATGCCGTTTGACTGTTACTTACCCAGAAATCGCTAAGATGCAGACAAGAGCTGTTATCCGTGCAGCTATCAACGTTAAGAACGCTCATCCAGAATGGAACATCGTTCCTGAAATCATGATTCCATTGGTTGGCGAAATCAAGGAATTCAACTTTGTTAAGAAGATTGTTGTTGCAGTTGCTGATGAAGAAATTGCAAACGCTAACTCTGACCTCAAGTATGAAGTTGGTACAATGATGGAAATTCCAAGAGCTTGTATCACTGCTGACGAAATCGCTAAGGACGCTGAGTTCTTCTGCTTCGGTACAAACGACTTGACACAGATGACATTCGGCTTCAGCCGTGATGACGCTGGTAAGTTCTTGACAGCATACTACGAGAGCAAGATTTACGAAAACGATCCATTCGCAAGAATCGACCAAAACGGTGTTGGTAAGCTTATGTCCATGGCTGTTGACATGGGTAAGGAAGTAAGACCTAACATGCACATTGGTATCTGCGGCGAGCACGGTGGTGACCCAACATCCGTTGAGTTCTGCCACAAGATTGGCTTGAGCTACGTTTCCTGCTCACCATTCAGAGTGCCGATTGCAAGACTTGCTGCTGCTCAGGCTGCTATTAAGAACCCACGCAAATAATTGTAGGACTTAATACAGAGGCATAACCATAATCAAAAAATAGGTTAAATATAAAGGTTGTACTGACAACGGTTGGTACAACCTTTTATTTTTGTCTGCTACTCTTTTAAGGTCGAAAAGCTCTGCTTTTCCGCTTTTTATTTTAATTTTTTGATTACTACCCCTGTTTTTCGCCTCTCGACGTACGTTTGTACGCCTTTCGGGCGAAAGAACAGGGCTTTCTGCTCTCTGTATTAAGCCCTAGGGTTTGTTTGTGCGTGAGGCATAACCGAAACCAAAAATCGGATTATAAACAAAGGCTATACTGACAACGGTTAGTATAGCCTTTTCTTTTCATTTGCTACTTTTTTTAGGTCGAAAAGCTTTGCCCACGCATAATCATAACCACCAGTGCAACTGGTGGTATGCACACCCCTAGAAGGGGATAATACAGGCTTAACCTCTCAAGAGGCACTGAAGATCTGGCACCACATTACAATCACTGGCAACCGCTCACGAGCGGTTGTCTTTTTTATGCCTTACTTTCCTTGCTACCTGTGAACGGGTCTATGTACTCTTTGAGTGTTATTTGATCCAACATACAATCTTCTTGCAACTGATTTCTTATGTATTCCGCTATTACTTTTTTGTTGCGTCCAACCGTATCAACATAGTATCCTCTGCACCAAAAATGTCTTGAGCCATACTTGTATTTTAGATTCGAATGTCTGTCAAATATCATCAATGTACTTTTTCCCTTGAGATATCCCATAAATTGTGCTATACTTATGTGGGGTGGGATACTCACCAGCATGTGTATGTGGTCTGAACACGCTTCTGCTTCGATTATTTCCACCTCTTTTTGCTCGCACAATTTTCTTAGTATTTCTCCGATATCTTTCTTTATCTGCCCATATATCTCTTTTCTTCTAAATTTCGGTGCAAATACTATATGATATTGACACCTGTATTTTGAATGTGCGTTGCTTCTTATTTCATTCTTTTCCATAAAAATTAATCCTCCTGTATTTTAGTAATGCGGTCGCCAAACCACTACTAGTATATAGGAGGCTTAATTTTTGTAACCTTCTCTTGGGCTTGCGTAAAGCTCGCCCGAATTTATTGCTGTTCCACGCGTCTTTTTCCCCTAGTAGAACTAGGGGTTTATTTCCACGCCTTAAAGGCACCAATAAAAAATCAGGACTCAAAATTTTGAGTCCTGATTTTTCTCGTATATTCAATACTATTGTTCTACAATTTGATATGGCGGAATTGTTACCACCGTATTGCCGATATCTTTAAAATATACAATTTGCGGTTGCTCGTTTTCATCATCCACCAGAACAACTGCCGCTATTACACCCTTGACGAAATAGAACTCGTACACGCCGTTTCTTGTGACTCCGTTAGTGTCGCCTTGTATTAGCGCATCCTTAAATTCATAAACATAACATCCCTTATCGCTGTTAAACGTCATCAAATCGAAGGTATCCTTGTTCATTTCAATTGACAATATGCCTTGGATTGAGTACGGGAAGGGTTGACCTTGCATACCTATATACGCCCCATTAGCCTCCATAATCGTATAGGAAACGCCGTCAATTCTTTCGGAATAGGTTTCTCTTCCTGCGGTATTTAGGTAAGCAGAATTAGGGTTAACCTTATACTCATTTTCATACTTACCATCAAGAGAGGTTGCGTTGGCTGTGAAATTGTTGGTATTACGCATCTCTTCCCATTGTTCCTTCGTTATCTCGGTGCCAACGATGTCGATTTTTACGTCAACCTTATTCCCCTCGTTTTCGTTTTCAACATCATTGTCAGGCTCGCTGTTGTCGGTATTATCGGGCTCGCTATTTGCTCCGTTTTGACTTTCATCCACTACAAAATCATCGTCGCTCACAGCGTAGCCCCATGTAATATTAAGGGCTTTTTCGCTAAATGTTTGATTCCAATTCTCATCCCAGGATTCACTAGGGGATTCCTGCTCAAACAATATCTCCGCGTTGTATAATCCTTCAAAAGCTCCGGCTCCTATGTGTATTACACCCTTCGGGATTATAACAGTCTCTACTTCGCTACTGCTAGAAGAAAACGTACAGCTACTTATATATTTTAGACTGCGTGGCAAAACTATCTTCTTTGGCATATCCATGCCCCAAAATCCGGTTACACCAACAGTACCCTCTCTTATGATAATAGTTTCTCTTTCCACGCTTGGCATACTGCCGCCCATAACAAGCTCAGTATACAATCCAACCGCCCAGTTGTCAACATAATCAACTCCGTCCTGCTTCTCTACAAGCGCGTCACAATAGTTGAAAGCATTATATTCAATTTCAATAACACTGTCAGGTATTGTTAGTGTTGTTAAATTTTTCGCATTTGCAAATGCATACTCATCAATAGTTATTACCCCGTTTGGTATTTCATAAGAAGTTTCGCTTCGTGCAGGTGCATATTGAATAAGCGTTTTTCCGTCCTTGGAGAAAAGATGTCCGTCTTTAGACTCAAGGCTCTCATTATCAGGATGAACCTCTATTTTTTCGAGCTTTTCGCATCCTTCAAATGGCGTTGTGCCAACTATTCTTACCGTACTTGGAATATAAAAGCTTTCGAGCTTTGTACAATTTGAAAATGCGCCCGAGAAAATGCTTTCTACTCCCTCTTCCACAGTAACACTTTCAAGATACCTGCAATTGGCAAAGCTACGGCTTCTAACGGATGTTACCCCAGCGGGTATAACTACACTCTTAAGCCAATCGTTGCTGTAAAAAAATCCATTCTCCACATCAATTCTTGCACTATACTGGAATGCTTTTGAGCCTACCTCATACCTATTACCGTTTATACTTTCAGGAAGTGTCAAGCTACTCTTTTCACCCGCATAGCCAATAAGATAACTATATGAGTAACTTTCGTCTAAAATCTTGAAATAAAATCCATCATCCGTCTTAATTACCGTTTTTTTACCTTCAGTCTCGGTATATACGTTTAAATAGTTTCCACTGGTTTTAAAGTTTTCATCATTTGGTATTTGAGTGCTGTCAATTTTAGAAAGATTATAAACCTCTGAAAATCTTTCGCAATTTGCAAAGGCCTTTTTTCCTATACTCTCAACACCTCTGCCCAAGGTAAGGGTAAATAAATTATCGTATCCGTAAAATGCGTAATCTCCTATGGATGTTACGTTATCAGGAATAACAAGGTCGCTTACAAGCTCACCGTCAACATAAAGCCACGCTCCGTAATACAAAGGGTTTACGTACTCCGAATCAAAGCTGATACCGCACCAAGGACTGATATCACTAAGATATATTCTTCTTATTGCGCTAGCGTTCCATTTGCTCTGTGATGTGGAAATACCATTAGAATTGTTGCTTCTTGTACTGAAAAAAGTAGCATCTATCGTCTCTACTGTTTCCGGTATAGTTATGTTATTAAAGGTAATCCCCTTCAACACATCACCATTCAATACGTCACCGTCAAGCAAATAAAGCTCCTTCGTATGAAGCCCAGATACATCAAGACTGTAGTTTTCTTTGGAAACAGTCAAGCTCTTAACCACACAATTTGTAAATGCGCCATCATATACGCTAATGCTACCTGACAAAACAATATCGTTGTCATTTTCCAAAATGCACTTTACTACCTTTGTCTTGTCCTTAGTATACAAAATTCCCTTATCTACAACATATGCTCCATTACCCTGTCCAACCGTAATGCTACTAACGTTGCTAAGCAAAGCAACCTCTTCATTTGGAAGCTCAGTTACCTTATCGGGAATGGTCAAGCTACTTATCTCGCTTACGGATTCGAAAAATCTGTTTCGCACCTTGTAGCTTGCACCGCAAAAATCGCTCGGCAATACCAAATTATCCTTTTTAGCTCCGCAATAGGTTAAAAGATATACATCCTTGCCCTGATAGAAAACAAAGCCATCATTTGTTTTGGTTTGCTTGCTTTTCTCGTTCTCGGAGGTGTAAATATTAAATGCGGAGTTTTCTCCCAGCTCAACACCTGACAAATTGTATATTTCCGCAAGAATCATACCGGAAAGCTCATTCGCGCCTATCTTTTTTAAGCTCTTAGGTAAAATCAGCTTTGTTATTCCCGTTACGTTAGATAGTGCGCCCTCAGCTATGACCTCTGTACCGTTTAGTATTTGAAGCTCGTTTCCCAAACCGTTTTCATAAAGCATTACAAGCTCCTTGCCATCAAAGGAGTAAAGGCTTTTATTAACCGTTTTGTAGTGCTTACTGCCCTTGTCAACGCTTACAAGAGAAACTCCATTTAAGGTGTCAGGTGTTAAGCCTGTTACGTTTTTTCCTATATAAAGAGCTATGCCTTCAGTTGGCTGTCCTATACCGAAAGCAGCAAACATATTGTAAAAAGCGTAAGGAGCTATCGTTTCCATATTATCAAGTGTAGTTACGCTCTCAACTGTCAGCTCGAGGAAATATCCCAAAAAATTAGAGCCTATCTCTTTTACAGGCTTCCCCTCATAAACATTTGGAATTACTACGTGCTTATCCTCGCAGCTGCCTAAACCTGTGACTATATAATAAGTACCGTCCTCACTAAGCTGAAAATCAAGCCCCTGGCTTTCCTTTTCTGCCGGTGGAATGCCGATATCTTCGTTCTCGCTTGACTCTGTGCTCACACTACTGCTTTGACCCGTCTCCTCCTCATCGCCACAAGAGGTCAAAGAAATGCACAATACTAACAAAATTGATAAAAGTGCCATCAAAAGTGTCTTTATTTTCATATAATTCTCCTTCATATTCGCTGTCATACTCGTAATATATGCATTTTAATTTTAGCACGCAGATTATTCTTTGTCAATGGCATCAATCATTATTTTCATCGAACAATACTATTGATTTCTTGCAAGATATATGGTAAAATTTTAATGTAAATCACGTAATTTTAGAGGAGACTTTTTATGGATATTGCAAGAATACAAAGAGTTAAGCCGCTTATGGACAGGAGATTCGGTATGTTTATACATTGGGGCATTTATGCAGTCCCCGCAAGAGAAAGCAGAAGCGAATGGATAAGGAATGTTGACGAGGTAACGGTTGAGGACTATCAACCTTATTTTGACAGCTTCAATCCTGTTGACTACGACCCTAAAAAGTGGGCAAAATTGGCTAAAGAGGCAGGAATGAAATACGCAGTGCTTACAACAAAGCACCACGACGGCTTTTGCTTGTTTGATAGCCAATATACAGACTACAAGGTTACAAACACTCCATATGGCAAGGATATAGTTAAGGAATACGTTGAAGCTTTTCGTGCAGAGGGAATTATGGTTGGCTTTTACTATTCTCTACTCGACTGGCATCACCCGGATTATCCTGCCTACGGAGATATGCACCATCCAATGCGTAACAATGAAGCCTTTAAGGGTCAAGGTGAGCATTTTGAACGATATGTAGAATATATGCACAACCAGGTGCGTGAGCTTTTGACCAACTACGGCAAAATTGATATTATGTGGTTTGACTTCCACTATGAAGAAATGACGGGAGAAAAGTGGGAAGCAACCAAGCTTATTAAAATGGCGCGTGAAATCAATCCCGATTTGATTATTGACGACCGTTTGGGTGGTGACGTCAAGGCGGATGATTTGCCTTATTACGTTGGTGATTTCGGCTCGCCGGAGCAAATGATACCCGCAGGTGGCGTTAAGGATTACCACGGAAACCCAATCCCTTGGGAAACCTGTATGACTCTGAATGACAACTGGGGCTACAGCCAGCGTGATATGAACTACAAAAGCGCGAAAAACGTTGTGCGAATGGTTGTTGAATGTACTTCTAAGGGCGGAAACGTTATTTTGAACGTAGGTCCCGATGCACGAGGAAATATTCCCAAAAAGAGCATTGAAATTCTTACCGAGGTTGGCGAGTGGATGCGCCTAAACGGTGAAAGTATTTATGGCTGTGGTATTATGGACTATCCAAAGCCCGAATGGGGTCGTTTGACCAAGGGAAATGGTGCAGTTTATCTCCACGTTATCGACCTAAATCAAGACACCATTGCTATGCCAAACTTCCCTTACAAGGTAAAAATGGCAACGCGCTTGTCCGATGGCTCAAAGCTTTCTATGGCAGAGCCTTGGAACGTGGGCAGCTATGAGGGGGAAAATATTGTGTTTGTACATATGCCACCATTCCCACTCGTTGACAACATTGACGAGGTTATTAAATTAGAGATAGAGGAATAAATTTAAGGAGCAGACCAAATCTGCTCCTTTTTTGTTGAAATTACCTCTGTTTTGTGATAATATAAAGTAAAGCGAGGTGCGTTTATGATTAAGATAGCCTTTGTCTGTCACGGTAATATTTGCAGAAGTCCTATGGCAGAATTCGTGTTTAAGAATATGGTAACTATAAGTGGGTTAGAAAACGCTTGCCACATTGTTTCCCGTGCCACAAGTGACGAGGAAATTTGGAGAGGTGTTGGCAACCCCATACACGAGGGTACGGTTGAAATTTTTAACAAGTATAATATTCCATACGATAAAAGCAAGCGTGCTATTCAGCTAACGCGTGATGACTATGAAAAATTTGACCTTTTTATCGGTATGGATTTTGCAAATGTACGCAATATGCACCGTATTTTTGGCTCTGACCCACAAAAGAAGGTTAAGCTTTTGCTTGACTATGCAGGGGAGCACCGTGAGGTTGCAGACCCTTGGTACACGGGGAATTTCGAGAAAACCTACTGTGACGTTTTAAAGGGCTGCCAAAGCATTTTAACTATACTGGGTGGCGCAAAATGAAATACGGACAAGTTATAAGCGGCAAGTTTATCAGCCGTCCAAACAGATTTATTGCTTACGTCGACATAAATGGAGAAATAGAGCTCGTCCATGTGAAAAACACAGGCAGATGCCGTGAATTGTTGACCGAAAACGCCCTTGTTTATTTAAGCGTATCAGATAACCCCACCCGCAAAACAAAATACGACATTATTGCGGTTGAAAAAATAACCGCTGAAGGTGTTCGCCTAATAAATATGGACTCCCAGGTGGTCAACGACGTGGCGCGTGAATATTTAAGTGGGCTTTTCCCAAATGCTGTAATCAGGCGCGAGGTAACCTTTGGCGCTTCCCGCTTTGATTTTTATATCGAGGATGGAGAAAGGCGTATTTTTTGCGAGGTTAAGGGTGTTACTTTGGAAAACGACGGTGTCGTTTTCTTCCCTGATGCTCCCACCGAACGTGGTGTTAAGCACTTAAATGAGCTCATTTCCGCTACAAAGCAGGGCTATGAGGCTATGGTTTTGTTTGTCACGCAAATGGAGGGAGTTAAATACCTAACCCCGAACGATAAAACCCACAAGGAATTTGGCGACACACTAAGAAAAGCAAGTGCCAACGGAGTTAAAATCATGGCTATTGATTGCATTATTTCCCCAGATACTATCATTCCAAACAATACAGTGGAGGTGCGCCTATGACAATGGTGCTATTAACCGCCTTAGGTGTAGGCGGTGCTACGATTATAGGTGCTATAATCGGCTTTATATTTAAAAATATTTCACACAAGTTTAGCGATATTGTTTTGTCCTTTGCCGCAGGTGTTATGCTTTGCGCCGCTATACTTGGTCTTATTGTTCCGTCTTATGAATACGGTGAAAAGTATGGTGTTGGTTGGGCAATCGTCATTTCAGTTGCGGGCATTTTTGCAGGCGCAGTTGCACTTAACCTGATTGACAAATTGGTACCGCATTTGCACAAGCTGGCAGGGGCTGAACCAGAAAAGCACGCAGAAAGTAACCATCTTAGCAAGGTTATGCTTTTCGTTACCGCTATTGCAATCCATAACCTTCCCGAGGGTATTGCCGCAGGCGTGTCCTTTGGCTCCGGTAACACGACAGAGGCCCTCGTTATTGCGGGCGGTATTGCTCTACAAAACATACCTGAGGGTATGGTTATCATCGGTCCTATGCTATCAAGCGGTGTTTCCAAAAAGCGCACCTTTATAATTGCTATGGTAACGGGACTTATCGAGGTTGTCGGCACCCTTATCGGCTACTTTGCTGTAACCGTTGCCGAGGCTGTACTTCCTTTTGCTTTAGCCTTTGCAGGTGGCACTATGCTATATGTTATAAGTGACGAAATGATACCGGAAACCCACGCCCACGGAGAACAAAGAGGAGCAACTTACGCCCTTTTAGTTGGCTTTTGCATAATGTTCATTTCCGACATTTTATTAAATTAGCGTGGGTCTACTCCTTCCGTCAACCTAAGGGTTGACACCTCCCTCAAAGATGGAGGCTATAATAAAAAAGCACCCATTAGGGTGCTTTTTCTTATTATGCTTTTATGGTTGCGAAATCCTCTTTGTTTTTGTAAAAAACAAACACAGGGTCGCCTTTTGCCTTGTCTAAGTCTTGCTTTTTGAAATACTTTTCCTTTACCAAGAGCTTTAGCTCCTTGCCCGTTATATCCGTTTTTATCAGATTTTGGAAGGTTGCCTTTACATCCTCTAAGGTATTGGGTGTGCCACCGTCCTTCATAGACAAAAGCCATTTTCCACCCTCGCTTTTATACTCCGCATAATATGGCAAGACCAAAACCGCATTACCGCTTGTATAATAATAGTAGCCCTCTTCCTGCACCACGATATCAAGGTTGCGGTTTTTCTTCACATACTTATAGCTTTTATATGCAAAGCTGTGGGTTATGCTCATTGTATATGGTGTCTTTATGTCACGGTAAAACTCCGATTTTTTATATATAATCCGCTCTATTGGAGAAGGTAAGATGGTAGTTAGCAAATAAATTGTGCCGAAGACCAAAAGCCCCAAAATTACAAGTGGCAATGTTACTATAAACAGCAAAAGGGCAAGCAGCCTTTTACCTATATCATTATTATGCTTGTGCTCCATTTGTTTGCCTATACCTTTCCTTGAAAATTCTGTTATTTTCCTTTAATTCCTCAAGGGTGACAGGCATATAACCGTTTATCTCCACCCCTGCATTTAAAATTCTGTCATCATTTGCTAAAAGAGGGAAAAACAAATCCTGTGTGTCATTATGCAAATGACCGTGAAGCATTAAAAGACGCTTTTCGTGCTTCCACGTTAGTAAGGGATAGTGACATAAAATACACCCTACATCACTATTTGTTGCTTGCAGCACATCATTTACGCTTTTGAAATACAGGCTCAAGTCCTCACCTGTTTCCTTCAAGCGATAGCTTTTATGGGGGAGAGTGTCTGTTTTTTTAGCCTTTTCACCTGTATTCACTATGTATTCCTCAAGCCAGCTTGCATCGTGATTTCCTAAAATCAAATGCTTTTTACCCTTTAGGCGAGTAAGAATGTCCTTTACGCCCGTGGCTTTGTAAAACATATCACCAAGTATATAAACCTTATCGTTACCCTTAACTTTAGCGTTCCAATTCTCCACCAAAGCCTCGTTCATCTCAGCAATACTTGAAAAGGGTCTTTTGCATAGCTTTAATATGCTTTCGTGACCGAAATGAGTATCGGCTATATAAAATATACTCATAAAACCCCACCTTTCTTTTGAAAAAGCGACACGCCCTTTTGGGATGTCGCTATTTTTCAAATTATTTTACATTAACTGTAACCTTGTGTGTCTTACCGTCAGCAAAGGATGGAACGATATTGCCGTCAATTGCCGCGCCATCAACTGTCACAGAAACAGAAACGTCCTTATATTTCTTTGAAGGATTGTTGATTTCAATTTCGTAGGTTGCACCGCGGAATTCACGCTTCATTGAAGCCTTATCAAATGGAAGATGTGGCTCAATTACAAGTCCCTCGTAGGTTGGACGTGCGCCAACAAGATAGTTTTCCATTGTATTTGTATACCAAGCAACAGAGCCTGTAATCCAGCTATATTCCATTTGGAATGCGCTGTTCTTATGCTCAGGACCAAAGTAGCAGTTGGAGAACATATATGGGAGACACTTGTTCTTAATCTCGGCATTGTCGCCGAACACATAGCCCGGAGCAATCTTCTTAAAGAGGTCGTATGCCAAGTCTGCCTTACCGTACTTCAAAAGGCCGAGAATCATCCAGATGTTTGTATGTGAGTAGATTGTACCGTTTTCGCAAATACCCGGCTCCATTGAGGAAATTCTACCAATGGTTGGGTCGAACTCCTTAAATGAAGGTGTAAGCAGCATATAACCAACAGGAGTTGCCATGTGCTCATCCATAGCCTTAATAATTGTATTTGCTCTTTCCTCAGAGGCAACACCGGAAACCAAGCTCCAGCACTGAGATTCCATAAACATCTTAGCGTATTTATTCTCTTTAGAGCCAAGAGGTGAACCGTTGTCTGTATAGCAACGTCTGTACCAATCTCCATCCCAAGCATTGTCGTTAATTGCCTTTGAAATACTCTCACGGCGTGCAAGATAGTTAGCCTCCTTGTCCTTCAAGCCAAGGAAACGTGCAAGCTCTGCCATTTCAAGAAGCGCCTGTGCATAAGCGATTGAAAGCCATACGCTCTCGCCCTTACCCTCTTTACCAACGCCTGTCAAGGAGTCATTCCAGTCACCGAACTTGATAAGCAAGAGGTCGTGTACACCCTTGTTGGACTCAAGGAAGTCAAGAGCTCTGTCCATATGACCGAATACAGTTGCCTCTCCCTCGTCACGGAAAGGAACAACCTCGTTCAAGAACTCAACGTCGCAGGTTTCACGAAGGTATGCGGTTAAAGTAAATTCAAGCCACAATGCAGAGTCGGAATATGCCTTTGTGTCAACAGGGTTCCAACCGCGAACAGCCATACCGCTTGCGTACTGGTTCTTAATAGCCTCTCTTAAAATTTCCTTTGTTCTTTCGTTCTTGAAGGAAACAACGCCAAAGCCGTGTTGAACAATATCACGGTAGCCGTTATAACCCCAACGGCACCAGGTAGCGCCGAAGTTTGTTGCGTGCTTGCCCCAGAAGTTGATTAAGCGGTCGAGATGCTCGTCACTTGTGGTGATGTGGTTCTTGGAGTACAAGTCCTTATAATATTTCTTTGTTTCTTCAAAATACTTGTCTTGGTTTGTAAGATACTTTTCTGTCAAGCCAAGGGAAACATCCTCGCAGTCGCCTGCACCAAGCATCAAATTAATTGTCTGTTCAGCTCCTGCCTCAAGCTCAACATCGAAACGGAGTGAGCAAATTGTAGCGTTTGCAGAACCGATAGAGTTACGGCTAACGCCCTCTCGTACAACCTGTGGAGATGCGATAGTACCGTACTCGCCAACGAACACGTTTTGGCAGCCCTCTGTTGCGCTAATCTTGTAGTCAGCGGACATGAATGCTGTCAAATAGTTGTGTGGAACAATAAATGGGTGCTTGGACATATAGAAGGTATTTCTTCCCTCGTCAAAGCGTGTGCAACGGAACATAGTGTCACCGTAGCTATCAAAGCCCCATTTGAACTTGAACTGAATCTGGCTATATGTAAATATGGAATAGGAACGCTTACCCTTACCCTCGTTCTTAATGCCAAGCTTCCAAATTTCAACAGGGTCAGAGCCTGTTGGAACAAAGATACGCATTGATGCAAGAGTATCACAGGTCTTGTTTTCAACGTAGGTGTAGCCTAAGCCCTGTACACACTTATAGCTTTGGTATGGGTGGCAAACAGGCTCCCAGTTAAGGGTCCAGAACTCGCCTGTTTCGTTGTCGCGAATAAATATAAGTCTGTTGTAAAGGTGGTCCTTACCGAAAACGTCGTAGTCACAGATACGACCAACGCCTGTGTAAAGCTGAATACCCTCTGTGCCGTTGATTTGATAGTCAAAGCAACCGATACCCGTTTGATGTACGTTTGCGTAGCAAGCGTCGTTAAACAAGAAGTTGTCAAATGGGCGGGGTGTATTTGGAGCTGTAATTACAAACTCATCTCCGCTTTCGTTAAAATAACCGTACTTGTATTCCATATTTTAAGTCCTCACTTTTATGTTTTTGAGGGAAAAGCCCCTACTCTTTATTTTATCATAGCTTTTTAAATTCTTCAATAGTATTTTTAATCAATATTAACTTCTTCTCCGTTTATAAGCTTTTGGAAGTTTTCTCTTAAAATTTCGATATGGCTCATTGTAACATTGAAGCTGATTTGCGGCTCCTCATCCCAAATGATAGCGCCACCGTCCATGTGACCCTCTTGGGTAACCGCCATTACGTCAACGCTTTTGCCGATTTGATAATAGGTGTATTTGAACACCTTATCGTCATGTCGTCTTGCCACAAGCTCAAACACAATAGCTGAGTCATCCGCCATTAAAGCGTCTATCTCATCCTTTGTCATATTGTTAAACTCGGAAGGAGCCGGCAAACGAATGAGCAGTGTGTAGAAGTTAACGAATTGGTTAACGGTGTCTATAGTTGGATACTTTGTTCCGTTTGATACCTGAGTGGCAACGGTGCTACCGTTATCGTCCTCGCTGATAGTAAAGCGCTCATCTACATTGTAGGTGATTTTGCCCGTTGCGTCATCCTTTTTCTGAATTCTTATATCAATCTGATACATACCGGGCTGATCCTCGGTTTTCTTTAAATACTCATAGAAAAGCGACGAAATATCAGTGCCCGCCCACTCGAAGATAGCCTCATCATTTCTTCCGAGGAAGGAAAGCGTTCCCTTAGGTACTCTTACAAGCATAGCGTTATTGTCACCATAAACGTTTGAAAGTGTGTAATAATAACCGTCAATCAAATCGCTGATATACATAGAGTACATATCATCCTGCTTGCTTGAAAGCTGTGCTGTTATAAAATAGCAAGCATCCTTCTCGCTAAGACCGTACTTATCAAGGGTTTCACTGTCGGGGTTGAGACAAACAACCTTGTCGCCTGCAAAATAAGTAAACAAAGCACCGAATGCTGTGTTTAACCGAGTTGCGTTAGCTCCCGTCCTTGTGATTTTACCACTGCCCCTACTCTTATAGTAAAGGTCGTACATATTGGTGGTACCGTCTATGTTTTGTCCCGCCTTTACAAGCTCCACAAGACTTTCGATATAATCACTCTGCCCCAGTTTCTCTGGATTGGAAAAGCCTATTTTGAATCTTTCGACCTTGGTCATTGCCACAAGGGCACTTTCGTACTTACCGAAAATAAACGGGCTAAGATAATTCTCAACTCCCACAAGCATACAGGTTTCTACACCCTCTTGGTGGAAGCGATAAACCGCATTTCTTCCCTTCAAGGCAACAAAATATGTTGTTTCCTGTGTAAAGGTGGGGTTACCTATATAAATCGTGTGGTATTTTGTTACTCCGTTTTCAACGTAGCCAACGGTGTAGGATGCCTGGCAGGTATCCTCCGTAACACCGTATTCCTTCATTTTTTCAACTGAAACATCACGCATAGGCGCGTTTACCTCTGTGTTGGACTGGTAGGAAACAGGCAGGTAAACGTAGGCTATGAGCATTGCGTAAAGGCTTTCGTCATAGTTGATAGCCTCGTGCCCCTTTATTCGCATTTCACGTCTGCCCGTTGCGTCGTTATAGTCCATATGGAAGGCAAAGGTTCCGTTTTTGTTCTTAATTTCAAGATATTCAATCTTAGATTTGTCAAGCTGAGGGTACACCGTTATCATAGTATCCATATACAAGCCCTCGCCCTCGATAATTTCGGGTGGCTCAACGCCAGACTCAGCGTCAGGCTCAGTCAGTGGCATTATAACGAAGAAATAGACGCATATAAGTGCTACCAAAATAGCGGCAAGAACGGAGATTGTTATAATTTTCTTCTTTTGCTCCGAGCTTCTCATCTATGCTTTCTCCTTACAATAATAACTATGCCTGTACCAATTACCAAAATAGGCAAAATTGTGATTAAACAAACAAACACAGTGGTTGCTTGGCTTGAGGAAATATCAAGCTGATAGTTGGCAAACTCCTTAAAGTCAAGGTCAACAGGCACGTTTGCAGAGGTTGTCGAGTGGATAAGCGCCAACAAAATGTCCTCGTTTGCATACATAGAGTTTGACAAATACTCGTCAGATGCGAAATTAATGCTTGGGCAAACCATAAAGTATGACTGCACAGGTTGGTTGTTGTACATTGTTGTCAAGGCAGTTACGCTAAGCACGTTATATGTGCCCTTTGCTCCGTCAAAATACGCGTTTGTGTCCGTCTGTATAATCGGCTGTGTTACTCTGTCCGCCAAAACGTCACTTACCGCCTCGTCGCTCATAAACTTCTCATCAATCTTCAAAATACCGCTATCCTTTAGCATAGGCCTTTTCGAGCCAAAGCCCTGAAGGGCGCTCAAATATACCTCTGCCGCCTTGGTGTTTGGAATTATGCCCTTGAAGTCGTAAAGCTGACCTTGAGTAACCGTATCCTTATGTGTAACGTAGTCACCGCCAACCATGGTAACTCCTGTTTCCTGCTTTACAAACTTGCTTAAATTGTCAAGGGGGTCGGCAGACTTAGGGTTAGCAAAGCACATAAGCGTTCCTCTTTTGGAAACCAGGTAGTCACTAAGCTTGGAAAGCTCGTTTGCACCGTAATCGCTCTTTGGATCGTTTATAATAATTGCTCTTGCATCAGAGGGAATAGTTCTCTTTTCATTAAACAAGCCCTCATCCTCTTTGGGATTATACCTTGTACCACATTCGCACATAAAATCCGTAAGCTCACCAATTTCCTTTTTGCCCCAGCTCTCTCCACAGCCCTGTGTTTTGCAAGTAAACTGCATTTCCTCGTCATCTAAGAAAATCTGGCGAACTCTGAAGCCGCAGTCAATAAATACGCGTGCAAGCTCAGGCACGTTATAGTTTCCGTCAACGCTGGAATAAGGAACGTTTTCACCGTGTCCCCAAACGAAATAAACCGTTGGAGCCTTATCATATGACAGGCTTGTAATAGCGGTTGCAAAGGTACGCTCTCCGCTATAACCGTGAAGCTGATTTGAACCGTCGGGATTTGTCGTAAAGGTATAGAAGCTTGTTGCGTGATAGGTTCTGTACATTGTACCGTAGTTTCCGTTTGCATCGCGACGGGCAATAATAACAGATGCCTCACTCGGCTTTAGCTGACCTGCCGCCTGGCTGAACTGGTCAATAAACGCGTGGTCCTTAATTGGGTCCTTGTAAAGCACCGTTACGTTATCAAGGCGGTCCGCGATTTGGGTTGCGGTTGAGTGTATGTACGCCATAGCACTGCCTGTGCCCGTTGCGGCATCGGTATAGTTACCCTCTGCCTCATCCTTATCGCAGCAAAAAATGATATCAATGGGCGCGTCATTGCTCACCTCGTCCAAAAGAGCAATAAGCTCGTCAGACACGGAATATAGCTCCTCCTCGGTCATATCAAGATACCAACCGAAGGTGCTGCCAAGAATAGACACAATGGAATTTATTGTAATAATTATTGCAACAACGATAGCAACAAATATAAGGTTTAGTGTGCTATGCTTTAATTTTCTTGATTGTGTAAGGGATTTTAAGTTTTTCATCCGTTTTTCCTCCCTTATCTGTATTTGCGCGACTCAAATACGCGCACCGTCAAAAATACGAACACGCCGGCTACCGAAATATAGTAAATCAAGGCGCTTATATCAAAAATGCCATATGTAAAGGCTTGGTATCTTGTGTAAATTGAAAGCCAGTCAAGTACAACTCTGATAAAGTACACCTCAATAACCGAGCTAAACAGACTGATTGCAAACATGCCAAGCAAAATAACGATTGTGATAACTATTGCCGCAAACTGGTTTTCCGTCAACGAGGACACAAAAACACCAATAGCAATAATGCACATGCCAACAAGCAAAAGAGCGATTATGTTACCGAAAACCAACGCCATATTAAAGCTGGAGCCCTCGGGAATAAATGCGCCTATGGGAATCATAAACACAAGAGATAAAGCTAAGAAAATAACAAGCATTGTAAATGAGGACAAAAACTTGCCAAGAACCATTTGTGTAGTTGATACGGGAGCGGTTAAAAGTAACTGCTCCGTTTTTGTTCTCTTTTCGTCGCTGAACGCCTTCATTGTAAGAATAGGCAAAAATATCATCAGCACAAATATCAAGCCCGCAAAATACACTGATGTATCTGAGCTTTCCGAGAAAACCGTGGAGATGGAGAAAATCGCTGCTGAAATAACGAGGGCGCAAGCTAAAAATATGTAACCGATAGAGGTTGTAAAATAGCTTCGCATTTCTCGCTTGTAAATAGCTAACATTATCTTTTCTCCTTTCCTTCTGCGCCTTGAACGAGCTTAACGAATACGTCCTCAAGCTCTGCCTCAACGTTTTCCATACCCATCATAGGCCAGCCGTGCTTTGCCAAGGCGTTGAATATAATTTTTCTTACGTCAATAGACGGGTTGGTTTCCAAAAGATAGCTGTAGGTATCACCCTCACGGATACCGTCGCTATCGACTCTTAAGATACCTTGAAGGTCTCTTAGCATATTAAGCACCTCACGGTTAGGACCAGCAACCTTAATTTTAATTTTTGCGCTTTGTCCCACAACGCGGGTTAAATCCGCTGTCTTTTCGTCGGCAATTATCTTACCGTCATTTATAATAATAACTCTGTCGCAAATTGACTGTACCTCAGGCAAAATGTGGGTTGACAAAATAACCGTGTGCTTTTTGCCAAGGCTACGGATTAGGTTTCTTACCTCGATAATTTGCACAGGGTCAAGCCCAACCGTGGGCTCGTCAAAAATAATGAACTTAGGGTTGCCGATTATTGCTTGGGCAATACCCACTCTTTGGCGGTAACCCTTTGAAAGGTTTTTGATAAGACGGTTTTTAACGTCGGCAATCTTTACCTTTTCCATTACCTCTTTTAAATGCTCGCGCTTATTAAAGTCACAGCCCTTCAGCTCGAAAACAAAGGAAAGGTACTCGTAAACGGTCATATCTATGTAAAGTGGCGGTTGCTCAGGCAAAAAACCTATCTGCTTTTTTACTGCCAATGGCTCGTTGAAAATGTCCTTGCCCCCAACAGTTACCGTACCGCTTGTGGCAGAAAGATAGCCTGTAATTATATTCATAGTAGTGGATTTGCCCGCACCGTTAGGACCAAGGAAGCCAACAACCTCCCCCTCCTTAATGGTAAAGGAAATATCATCCACCGCATTTTTACTACCGTAGTTTTTAACAAGGTTTTTAATTTCTACCATTGTATAACTCCTTTTTCGCACGTCAACACAATTTTGTATTTGTATCGCGAGCATATTATTCTTACCGTAGGGGAGGGTCTGCCCTCCCGCGCTTTTGTATTTATTTCACGCGCATATTATTACAAAATAAAGTATACCATACAAAAAGCCATATTTCAACACAAAATTTTTGGAAAAGATATTTTTCATCTGTCCCTCACAGGAAAAACACCGCTAATTGTCTTGATATTAAAAGTAAAATATGGTAAATTATAACTAAGAACAGACAAAGGAGATACATTATGTCAAAATCTTATTGGATATGGCACCCAGGTGCTTTTGAATTATATCACAGTATGCTACTCCACAACAGGCGAACAAGCGCGCATACGGGACAAAGCGGAAGGAAAAGCGCTTACTACCCACCTATGTGGCGCGTTGACGGTCCTTGCCACAATGGGGAGCTGACTAAAACTGCCACCATAAACAGCGACGAGGTTATAGAGTTTTTGGCAAACACCCCCGATGCGTCAATTTCCGTCGATGGCAAAAAATACCCCGTTGGCTCAAAAATTACTCTTACCAAGGGTAAGCATACCGTTATACTAATGGGCTACAAGGGGGAGTCTTTCCCTGCATTTTACATAAAGGGTAACGTGTTTAACACAGACAGAACGTGGCTCACCTACAACGAAAACAATCAGCCGCGCCGCCACGCAGGATGGAGCGAGCTATACACTGACCCTGCCGATAACGTGGAAATTTTCAAGTTCAAATACGAAAGAATGTCCCCTGTGTCTGTAAAAAATGTGAATGGCGGTATTCTTTACGATTTCGGCAAGGAATGTTTTGGAAAGGTTATAATTGAAAACGCGTCAAGAGGTGAATACTTTTTGAGCTTGGGAGAGAGCTACGAGGAAGCTACCGACTATAATTTTTGCGAGTTGTGTATAAACGCAAGCATAAAGGACGGGAATTACACATCCGCACCTATGGCATTAAGATACATTTTCGTGCCAAATTCAGACACTCCCCTTGATATTTCTCTCGATTTTGAATATTTACCTTTTGATACGAAAGCGTCCTTTGAGTGTGACAACGAGCTTATCAACCGCTTGTGGAAAACCTGCGAATACACAATGCTTTTAAACTCCCGTGAGGGCTTTTTCGACGGAATTAAGCGTGACCGCTGGGTGTGGAGCGGAGATGCTTATCAAAGCTATTTTGTCAACTATTACCTTGCCTTTGACAAGGAAATTGTAAAGCGTACAATCCGTATACTCCGTGGGGCTGAGCCTACATACAAGCACATAAACACTATTTCCGACTACACCTTCTATTGGCTGTGTAGTATTTGGGATTACTATTTCTACACAGGGGACAAGGAGTTTGTTTGCGACGTTTACCCTGATATGATGGAAATTCTGTCCTTTGTGGAAGGAAGATTAACTCCTGACGGAATGTTTGACCGTAAACCAGACGACTGGGTGTTTATGGATTGGTCCACCTTTGACCCCGCAGGTCCTATGTGTGCAGAGCAAATGGTGCTTTGCAAGGCTTACCAAAGCATTTCCAGGTGCGCAAAATTAGTGGGAGACAACGACACCGCGTCTCGCACAGAAAAGCATGCAAGCTACATTAATGAGCAAATCAACACTCTATACTGGTGCGAGGAAAAGGGCGCGTTTGTTGACGATTATAAGTCAGGCAGGCAAAACGTAACCCGCCACGCAAATATTTTTGCTATTCTCTTTGATTTGACAACAGAAAAGCGCAAGGAAAGCATTGTGAAGAACGTTATTTACAACAAGGAAATAACACCTATAACCACACCGTATTTTGAATTTTACGAGCTTGACGCTATGTGCCACATAGGAGATTTTGAGTATATGACAAATATGCTGAATAGCTATTGGGGCGGTATGCTCCGCTTGGGCGCAACCACCATTTGGGAGGAGTTCGACCCTACAAAGAGCGGTATTGAGCATTACGAAATGTACGGTGGCAAATACGAAAAGAGCCTTTGCCATGCTTGGGGTGCGTCCCCTATTTATCTCCTTGGTAAATACGCCTTGGGCGTTTACCCAACAGATGTTGGCTATTCAAAATTTGAGGTTAAGCCGAATTTAATGTGCTTCAAGCATTTTTGTGGCACTGTGCCAACGCCAGATGGCACCGTAACCGTTAAAATGGACAAAAATCAAGTATCTGTTTTCTCAGAGATTGAGGGCGGCACGCTTATTTTGGGAGAGAAAAAAATCCTCATCCCTAAGGGAGAGGATTTAACAATCACAATATAAAACAAAGGCTGGAAATCCAGCCTTTTGTTTTATCTCATTTTCTTTAATTTAAGCGCAACTTTTACCTTTTCAACAATACCCTTTGCATTAAGGTCAAAGTATTCAAGAAGGTCCTTACCTGCGCCGCTCTTACCGAACTTGTCAGGCACACCGTGCTTAACAACAGGAACAGGACAAACCTCGGAAAGTGCCTCAGCAACCGCACCGCCAAGACCACCAAAAACGTTGTGCTCCTCGGTAGTAACGATAGCGCCTGTCTGCTGTGCCTCAGCAAGCAAAAGCGCTGTATCAAGAGGCTTAATTGTATGAATATTGATAAC
>JAZSGX010000040.1:0-7999 GCA_045532975.1 Eubacteriales bacterium
AGAAAAAAGCCTTCTCCAGAGGGAGAAGGGGGACCACGAAGTGGTGGATGAGGAAAAAGCCTTCTCCAGTGGGAGAAGGGGGACCACGAAGTGGTGGATGAGGTGTTTAATAATGTTACCCTACAACAAAAATTTAGTTGAAAACGCAAAAAAATTGCGAAAGAATATGACACCTGAGGAAAAGCGTATATGGTATGATTTTCTTAAAAAGCTACCAATGAACGTTAGAAGGCAACATAATATTGAAGACTACATAGTTGATTTTTATATAGCGGAGAAAAAAGTTGTGATTGAGGTTGACGGACTTCAACATACTTCCGAGGAGTATAGAGAGGCAGACAAGGAAAGAGACGAGACTCTTGCCAAATGGGGGATAAGAGTGCTTAGATATTCAAACGAGAACGTCAGACTTAATTTTATGGCGGTGGCGAAAGATATACTTGATTGCTTGGAGCTTGGGTTTGAGGATTTAAAATAGACACCTCATCCGTCACGCGAGCGTGACACCTTCTCCCGCTGGAGAAGGCTAAAAGCGGTGCTTGCTTTAAAACTTAAGCCAAATGGCTTTACAAGAGCGATTCTTTAGACGTTTCTGCTGAAAGATTGTGGATGTCGATATTAGATGACAAGAAAACAAGCCTTCTCCAGTGGGAGAAGGTGTCGGCGCAGCCGACGGATGAGGTGTGAAGAAAAGCAAAAGGGGAGAATAATATGAAAAAGAATTACACATTCAAGTTGAAATTAAACGAGGAAATGGCAAGGAAGCTTGCTTATACATCTGAGAAGGAGGGGCTTAGCGTACAAAATATGCTGACACAGCTTGTGCGCCAAAAGGTACAATATTTTGAGCGCGTTAAGGGCAACATACAAAGGAACACATTGAACGAGCAGGAGCTTGTGGAATTCGAGGTTGAGGAGCAGTAATTCTGCTTTTTAGCAGTCTTTTCCGCTTGAATTTCGTTAGTTATCTAAATTTATTTGAAAAAACGCTTGATTTTTGACCAAAATCGGGCGTTTTTTCTCATTTTTTTAATTAAAGTGACAAAAATGTTCAAAAGTACGTAAAAAGTATTGAAAATTTTTTTAGAAAGTGATAAAATAGCAGTGTGCGTGCATAGACAGGCTATGTTTGGCGCGCCATAAAAGATTATTATAAACTTGGAGGTTTTTATGATAACAAGAAGAAAACAGTCAATGGACGGTAATACCGCCGCTGCTACTGTCAGCTATGCGTTTACAGAAGTTGCAGCGATTTACCCAATCACACCATCAAGTGTTATGGCTGAATTGACAGACTCCTGGTCTGCAACAGGTCTTAAGAACATTTTTGGTGAAGAAGTAAAGGTTACAGAGATGCAGTCTGAGGCCGGTGCTGCCGGTACAGTTCACGGCTCACTTGCTGCTGGTGCTCTCACAACAACCTACACAGCATCACAGGGTCTTCTTTTGATGATTCCTAACATGTACAAGATTGCAGGTGAGTTGCTCCCTAACGTAATTCACGTATCTGCTCGTTGTGTAGCTTCCCACGCGCTTAACATTTTCGGTGACCACTCTGACGTTTATGCTTGCCGTCAAACAGGTTATGCTATGATGGCTTGTACAAACCCACAGGAGGTTATGGACCTTGGTGCAGTTGCTCACTTGGCAACAATTAAGGGCAGAGTTCCTGTTCTTAACTTCTTTGACGGTTTCCGTACATCTCACGAAATTCAGAAGATTGAGGTTTGGGATTATAACGACCTCGCTGAAATGGTTGACAAGGATGCTATCGCTGCATTCCGTAGCCGCGCTATCAACCCTGAGCATCCTGTTCTCCGTGGCTCTGCTGAAAACGGTGACATCTTCTTCCAGCACAGAGAGGCTTGTAACACATATTACGATAACTTCCCTGCAATTGTTGAAGAATATATGGGCAAGGTTAACGAAAAGATCGGTACAGACTATAAGCTCTTTAACTACTACGGCGCACCTGATGCTGAAAGAGTTATCGTTGCTATGGGCTCTGTATGTGACGTTTGCGAAGAGGTTATTGACTACTTGACAGCAGCTGGTGAAAAGGTTGGTCTTGTTAAGGTTAGACTTTACCGTCCTTTCTCTGCAGCTAAGCTTGTTGAGGCTATCCCTGCAACAGCTAAGAAGGTGGCTGTTCTTGACAGAACAAAGGAGCCTGGCTCTCTTGGTGAGCCACTTTACCTCGACGTTGTTTCTTCCCTTGCAATCAATGGCGTAAATGCTAAGGTTGTTGGTGGTCGTTACGGTCTTGGCTCTAAGGACACAACCCCTGCATCTATTTTTGCAGTTTACGAAAATCTTAAGCTTGACGCTCCTAAGTCCAACTTTACTATCGGTATCGTTGACGACGTTACAGGCTTGTCACTTCCTGAAACAACAGCTCCTGACACAAGTGCTAAGGGTACTATCTCTTGCAAGTTCTGGGGTCTTGGCGGTGACGGTACTGTTGGTGCTAACAAGAACTCTATTAAGATTATCGGTGACTATACAGATAAGTTTATTCAGGCTTACTTCCAGTATGACTCTAAGAAGACAGGTGGCGTTACAATTTCTCACCTTCGTTTCGGCGACAGCCAGATTAAGAGCCCATACTACATTGCAAACGCTGACTTTGTTGCATGTCATAACCCATCTTACATGCTCAAGGGCTACAAGATTGTAAATGATGTTAAGCCGGGCGGTACATTCTTGCTCAACTGCCAGTGGAGTGCCTCTGAGCTTGACGCTCAGCTTCCAGCAGAGGTTAAGAAGTACATCGCTGACAACAATATCAATTTCTACATTGTTAACGCTATTGACAAGGCTGTTGAAATCGGTATGGGTAAGAGAACTAACACAATTCTCCAATCCGCTTTCTTCGCACTTGCTAACATTATGCCTATTGACGAAGCTATCGAAAAGATGAAGTACATGGCTAAGAAGTCTTACCTCAAGAAGGGTGAGGCAGTAGTTGAAATGAACTACAAGGCTATTGACGCAGGTAAGGATGCTCTCGTTAAGGTTGAAATTCCTGCTTCTTGGAAGAATATCACCGTTGAAGCTAAGAAGGAAGTTGTTGAAGGCAAGCGTCCTGAGCTTGTTAAGTACGTTGAAAACGTATTGCTTCCTGTATCTAAGATGGATGGCGACAAGCTTCCTGTTTCCGCATTCGTTGCCTATGTTGACGGTACATTCCCACAGGGCTCTGCAGCTTACGAAAAGCGTGGCGTCGCAGTTCTGGTTCCTGAGTGGATTCCTGAAAACTGTATCCAGTGTAACAACTGTGCATATGTATGTCCACACGCTACAATCCGTCCTTACGCTATGAACGCAGATGAGGCTGCTAACGCTCCTGCATCCACAAAGTTCACAGCTAAGATGATTGGTAAGGGCTGTGAGGATTACAAGTTCACAATGGCAGTATCTCCTCTTGACTGTATGGGTTGCGGCCTTTGTGTAAATGTTTGTCCTGTTGCTATCAAGGCTAAGGCAAACAACACACCTGAAAAGACCGCTATTAGAATGGTACCACAGGCTTCTCAGGCTGACCAGCAGGCTGCATTTGACTACGCAGTTGCAAACGTTTCTAAGAAGGACCTTCCATTTGCAGAAACATCTGTAAAGGGTAGCCAGTTCAACCAGCCACTTCTCGAGTTCTCAGGCTCTTGCGCAGGCTGTGCTGAAACATCTTACGCACGTCTTATCACTCAGCTCTTCGGCGAGAGAATGTACATCTCCAACGCAACAGGTTGTTCCTCTATCTGGGGTGGTTCTGCTCCTGCAACACCATACACAGTAAACAAGGATAGCCTCCGCGGTCCGGCTTGGGCTAACTCCCTCTTTGAGGATAACGCAGAGCACGGTCTTGGTATGTTCCTCGGTCAAAAGACTCTCCGTGAAAAGCTCATCCGCAAGGTTGAGGCTATGATGGCAAGCGACAAGGCTTCTGACGAATTTAAGGCAGTAGCTCAGGCTTACCTCGATACAAAGGAAGACGGCAAGGCAAATGAGGGTGCTACAAAGGCACTTATCGTTGAGCTTGAAAAGGCACAGGCAGCAGGCTGCCCAGTTGCTTCTGAAATCCTTCTTGAGAAGGACTACCTCTCCAAGAAGTCCGTATGGATCTTCGGTGGTGACGGTTGGGCTTACGATATCGGCTTCGGTGGTCTTGACCATGTACTCGCTTCCGGTGAGAACGTAAATGTAATGGTATTTGATACTGAGGTTTACTCCAACACAGGTGGACAGGCTTCTAAGGCTTCCAACTGGGGTCAGGTTGCTCAGTTCGCAGCAGCAGGTAAGGCTATCGGCAAGAAGAACCTTGCAGAAATCGCTATGTCCTACGGCTATGTATATGTTGCTCAGATTGCTATGGGTGCTGACCCTGCACAGACAATCAAGGCTATTGCAGAGGCTGAGGCTTACAACGGTCCATCACTCATTATCGGCTATGCACCATGCGAAATGCACGGTCTTAAGGGCGGTATGACTAACTGCCAGGGCGAAATGAAGAAGGCTGTTGAGGCTGGTTACTGGGATCTCTTCAGATATAACCCAGCACTCAAGGCAGAGGGCAAGAACCCATTCACTCTCGACTCTAAGGAGCCAACAGGCGATTACCAAGAGTTCTTGAAGGGCGAAAACCGTTACAGCCGTCTTGCTCAGCAGTTCCCAGACAGAGCAGAAAAGCTCTTCGCTGCAAGTGAAGAGGCTGCAAAGGCTAAGTACGAGCGCCTTAAGAGATTTATTGAGCTTTACAAGTAATTCTTAGCTTTTAAGCAAAGTAAATAAAACAAAATCCTTGGCGGAGCAATCTGCCAAGGATTTTTTTGTATGATGAGCCGAATTTAATTCGTTTCATAACAATTTGAGACCGTTAAAAAGGAACACAAACGCAATTTTTGCAATTATGCAGTTGATGACTTTTTTATCAAGAGTATTGACAAAGCTTAATTTTGATGATATAATTACTGTGTATAATTGTGAACAATATTAAATAAGGAGTAAGTGTATGAAAAAAATACTGTTATTTGTCATATCAATTTTAGCATTTTCCTGTATTTTTGCAATTTCTATCAATGCATTTGAGTACGAGGGACTTTATTACTCTGTGCTCAGCGGAAAAAACGTATATGTTAACAGTGAAAACAGAACCAACTGTACAGACAGCGAGGTTATTATTCCGGAAAAGGTATACGATGCTAACGGTACAGAGTATACGGTTACAACAATAGGAGGTAACTCCTTTGGTATGCACGGCTCGGGAGCAAGCGGCAATCAGTATATTACAAAGGTTGTTATACCAAGTAGCGTTACGAAAATAGATACCTCTGCATTTGAGGGCTGCTCTAACCTTAAAACGGTTGTGCTTTCCGAAAATATAACTTACATCGGCAACGACGCATTCCAACGCTCGGGCATTACGTTTGCGGAATTGCCTGCTGCCTTGACCTCTACCGGATATAACATATTTGATGAGTGCAAGAGTCTTAAGGTAATCGATTTCAGCAAGGTTACAAAAATGACACATCTTGAGGATTGCTTTGTGATGAAT
This sequence comes from Eubacteriales bacterium, assembly GCA_045532975.1. GTDB lineage: Bacteria > Bacillota > Clostridia > Oscillospirales > CAG-272 > RGIG2000. The sequence continues at coordinate 5,549 of JAZSGX010000040.1, forward strand.
TGCACAGCTCTTGAGTGGATTTCCTTGCCGGAGGGCATAAAGAGCATTGACGGTAAGGCATTTCAAGGCTGTACAAGTATGAAGGCAGTGTACCTTCCTTCTACGCTGGAAAAAATAAACTCAAGCGACTGGAGCGGAGCCTTCGGCGATTGCACAAATATGTATTTAACAAGCACGCCTATTGTTTATGCGGGGGATAATACTGTTATTCCTGAGAAAGAAGATATTTACTATATGCCCCATAGCCTTTCGACGATATCAACAGGTAGTTGCGGCGGTCCTTTCTCTTTCTGCAAGAATTTGAACAGTGTAATTGTATTTGGTGAGAACTTTAGAAACGCTTCTGCGAATGACGGTATGTTTAAATCATCTGGCACATCAACAAACCCGTTGAGCATTGTGTTCTTGGGCGATATGACAAGCTTGTGCGTTAACTCTCAAAATCAAGGCGGAGCACGAACAAACTATGTTAGCTATTATTTTATGAACGTAGCAGATACGGATATTACTTCTCTTGATTTTCAGAATACACATTCAAACGATAGTATGACGGATGCGTATTTGTATTTCTGCAGAACAGGATTGTCATATAAAATCAGAAGCAACGGCAATGGACATTGTACGCTTTTGGATACGGTAGCACCACATTTGACAGAAAAAGTAATCACAGCGGATGCAGGCTGTGAGAGTGTTGGCTATGTAAAGAGCTTGTGCTTCTGCGGTGCAGAGATTTCAAGTGAGGAAACTCCTGCTCTCGGACACGATTTTGAGGGCGGCGAGGCTGTTATTGTATTCGGCGCAACCCTTTATGACAATGCAAGCCAATGCGTAGCTTGTGTTCGCGGATGCGGTACAAACGGTGATACAACAGACTTAGGCGTGGTTATTATGGAAAAGGGATATTCCTCCTGTGACATTGGCGGTATTAAGAGCTTTACAAGAGGCTACTTTGTTAACACGGAGCTTTTGAAGGCTTACGAGGAGCAAAAGGGTATAAGCGTTGCTATTGGATTTGCCTTTGCTTTGGCTGACAATGTTGATACTGAATCTGAGCTTGGTCTTGGTGACTTCACAGTAAATATGGAGCTTAAAAAGCCGGGTGCTGAATTAGATGCGGAGAATATTGACTATGTTGTTCGCTACAAGACAAACGATTACGTTGATTTGATGGTGCTTATCGCGGGATACTATTCTGAAAATGGTGCTGTTGTCTTTAGCGATATGCTCGAAACTGTCAGCTACAACTCTGTTGCTAAAGAGGGCAATATTACAGTGGGTTCTGACGGCTCGGTAGATGTTTCTGTTGACATTGGCAATTTACTCGGCTAATAATTTAAAATAATGGAGGGTTTTGTACAAACCCTCTTTATTTTTTGCTTATGAGACTTTTTAACTCGTCTAAAGCATCGCAAAGTCCGCCGATTTTGTCAATCAAACCGCATCTTGTAGCTTCGTTTCCGTCAATAATTGAGCCTGTGTCTGTGGCGATTTGGTCTGTGCGCATCATTAGTGCGGTAAAATCGTTTTCGGAAATATCTGAGTGGTCGCACACAAATTTAGTTATGCGCTGTTGCATTTTTTCAAAATAGTAAAAGGTTTGGGGCGAGCCAACAACTGTGCCGCTTATTCTTACAGGATGGATTGTCATAGTGGCAGAGGGAACGATAAAGGATTTTTTGGCGCACACAGCCAAGGGCACGCCAATGGAGTGGCCGCCACCCAAGACTAAAGAAACGGTTGGCTTTTTCATGCTTGCAATTAATTCTGCAATGGCAAGTCCTGCTTCCACGTCACCGCCCATTGTGTTTAGTATTATTAAAAGCCCATCAATGTCGTCACTTTCCTCAACGGAGAAGAGCATGGGGACAATGTGCTCGTACTTGGTTGCTTTCTGCCCCTCGGGCAAGGTATAATGACCTTCGATTTGACCGATAATGCTCATACAGTGTATTCGATGTCCGCCACCCTCGGAGGTTATAGCTCCGCTTTCCTCGATTATATCCTGCTGGTTTAGCTTTTCTTCATTATTCATATATACACCTCACGCGCGTAATATTATATGTAGTTTTTGCGGTTTTTTGAAAAAAATTCAAAAAAGTTGAAAAACCTCTTAACAAATGCGAAAAGTAGTGATAAAATAGGCAGGCTTGCAAGGGAAAAGCCCTGAAAACAATGGCTTTTTGGAACTTTTTGAAAAAACTTAAAAAAAGTTTAAAAAAGGTATTGACAAAGGGGAAAGCAAGTGATATAATAGCAAAGCACGTTGAGAAACGCGCACGAAACAGAACCTTGGAGATAAGGTTTGATGCTCGAAAAAAGATCCTTGAAAATTGAACAATGAACGAAATTAGGAAATAGAGAACTAATGTACAAAAGACGGAAACTCTAAATTCTTTTAAGTTTAAGAAGAAATACTCGAAAAACAAGTAATTTAAGTAAGAGCAAATCAAG
>JAZSGX010000020.1:0-3827 GCA_045532975.1 Eubacteriales bacterium
TGTAAACAACGAAACAGGCGCATTGTATGACGTAAAAAGCGCCTTTGATATTGTGCGCGAGCAGTCCCCTATGGCGGTGTGCCACAGTGACTGCGTACAGGCGTATATGAAAACAAAGGTGAGCAAAAAAACAACAGGTGCGGACTTAATTTCCGTAAGCGCCCATAAGGTAAATGGGGCTAAGGGTGTTGGAGCTCTTTACATTGACCCCAATATAATTAAGACAAAGAGAATAGTGCCGATAGTTTATGGCGGTGGGCAGGAATACGGATACCGCTCAGGCACGGAAAACGTGTACGGCATTGCCGCATTCGGACAAGCGGTCAAGGAGCATTGTGAGGGATTGAATAGCGAAATTCAAGCAATGCAAGAGATAAAGGATTACATAATTGCAGGACTTGATGCCATTGACGGGGTTAGAGTAAATAAGCCGACAAATTCCGTGTGTCATATTATAAACGTGACCGTTATGGGGATTAGGAGCGAAACGCTTTTACATTTCTTGTCATCTCTTGGAATTTATGTGTCAAGCGGTTCTGCCTGCTCCTCAAATGAGGCGCACAAGGCAAGCCCGTCCCTTTTAGCCTTTGGCATAAGTGTTGACGAGGCAGATAGCTCCGTGCGAGTTAGCCTTTGTCCTCAAAACACCAAGGAAGAGGCGGATGCGTTAATAGAAGGCATCAAAGAGGCATTGTCAAAATTGGCAAGAAAATGACGGACGAGAAGAAGTTGCCGCAAAGAAAAACAATGCGAGCAAAGTATTTTGATTACAGTAGCACAGGTGCGTATTTTTTAACCATCTGTACAAAAGACAAAAAGCACATACTTTCGCGCATAGTAGGGACGGGCGTCCTCGACCGTCCGCAAAAGGGCGTCCTCGACCGTCCGCAAAAGGGCGTTTTTGACAGCCCAAAAATAATATTAAAGCATTGCGGAAAAATTGTAGAAAAATATATAAATCAGTTAAATGATTTTTATGAAAACATAACGGTTAATGAATATATTATTATGCCTAATCATATTCATATAATTGTATCTGTGGTAAGGGACGGACCGTCGAGGGCGCCGGTCCCTACGGTATTAAATTCAACTGTTTCCAAATTTGTTTCCACATTTAAAAGGTTTGTAAATAAAGAGGTTGGAGAAAATATTTTCCAACGCTCGTTTTATGACCGCATTATACGGGATAATGAGGAATATATGGAAATTTGCAATTATATTCGTTTAAATCCTGACAATTGGGAAATGGACGAATTATATTGTTAGGAATAATCGGCATATTATAATAAATGAAAAATCCCTCGGTTGAGGGATTTTTATATTATATTTATGTCCTGCGAGAGCTTGGTTAAAAGCTTTACAAGTGGGTAGATTAAAAAGCCAAGGACTAGGTTGCCCATGCCGTGGGCAAGGTCAAAATACAAGCCTGCGCCAATCCAAGCCAGCGTTTGCTCCCAGCCGAAGCCGAACATCAGGGCTTGGGCGGGGGCGTAGAGAGTACCGTAGAGAAGCCCGTGCAAGCAGGCGATTATTGGGTAGATTATCACCCCTGCCTTGGGCTTTAGGCTCTTTGGGAGCAGCATAACTGCCCCCCAAAGAATTGTCCAAATGTAAAGGTAGGGGAGCCACCACATATTAAAGCCTGCGTAAACGCCAACCAAAAAAACGTAAATATACAAGGGAATAAGCGCCTTGACACGATACACAAGGGTGTAGGCGACTATAAGTGTGCCTACTAAGTGTATGTTTGGCAAAAGCTCCATTATGAGCTTGGACAAAAACAGAATTGTGCCAAGCATGGAAAAGACGCACATTTCCTTAATTGAAAGCTTATTTTTCACGGCTTAGCTTATAGGTTGCACCGTTTACAACCTCTGTTTGGCTGATGCCTGTCATAGCGTAGTTGCCGTTTATGTAAAGCGCCCAATAGGTTTGGTCAATATTGTAGTCGGCAAGAATACCGTTTACCTTTTCGATATACAAGCCGTATTTGTCATCTCTGCCCTCGATTAAGCCCACACCTAAAAGCGCCTTATCAAGCATTTTTTCGTCTGTGGAAACAGAGAAGGTGACTGTGTTTTCGCCAACGCATACCTCCAAGGAAATTGTGGATTTTCCGCTTCCGAAGGATGCGTTTTCAGTGTAAATTGCATCTTCCCAAGGGTCTGTTGTATCCCCGCAGGCGGTAACTGAAAGGATGAGAATTGCCATTAACAAAATGGCTACGAGTGTTGTGATTTTCTTCATTTGAAAATCCTCCTTATTGAAATATTCACATAGCCTTACGGGAATCGAACCCTTTTGTCTCGGAACGATAAATCCGTGAGCCTTTGTCCGACCTTTGCTTTGAAAGTTTTTTAACTGTCTGCACCAAAGCTCGAAAAAATCCTCTACGGATTTATTCGTTCGGAGATGCGAGCAGTTTCAAATGAGAAAATAGGTTGGATTACAAGGCAAAAAAGTGCAGGCAATTAAAGAATTGTCAAGCTTTTTTAACACAGTAAGGCAAGCTATTTTCCGTTTTAAACCAAATGGGTTCGATTTCCGTAAGGCTAAGGATAAAACAAAATCGCCCTTCATAAGAAAGGCGACAAAAACACGTGTGGTGTGTAAAAAGCCTCTCCCTTTGCCCAAGAGCCAAATTGCAATCACAGAACGATAAGCATTCCGACTTATGGCGTAGACGCTCCCGACCATATTTGAATTAGGGTTGGGAGTGGATAGTCAATTACGGTAATGGCTGTTGCCGCGGATTTGCACCGCTGTTTCCTTATCAATGATAATTTGTAAGCAAATTATCATTACGCAGATTATATCTGCGTGAGCTGTGTTTATTCTTTTGTGTGGCTTCATTTTAACACGAATTATGTTGAGTGTCAATAGAATTTTACATTTAAAGGGTTGAAATTTGGAGAAATTGGGTGTAAAATGTACATAATATATTTTTGGCGTTGACAGTTTAAGATAGTCACAGAGAAAGGATTTTGAAATGGTTGATGAAAGATTAGGCAAAAGAATACAGATGTACCGAGAAAGCGCAAAGATAAGCCAAGAGGAATTGGCTAACCATTTAGGCATTAGCGTGACCTCTGTTTCCAATATTGAACGAGGTGCAAATTACCCAAGCTTTGAGAATTTTATTAAGATTTTGAACTATATAAAGGCTTCTCCAAACCAGGTTATGTTTGACCTTGTTGATCAAGCGCAGATTTCCAAGGCAAGTGAGCTTTGGGACCAAATTAAAACTATTGACAATCGCAAAAGAAACAAGATTTTCCGCGTGGTACAAATCTTGCTTGAGGATTGCAAAGAATCGGAAAATGACGAACAAAAAGGGACTTGAAGGGTTCCTACCATAAAGCAGATTTTGAACTGCCGAACAAAGAAAAAGGAGTACGGACAATTTTGTCCGTACTCCTTTTCACACGCCTTGCCTGCAAGGTATAGTGTGTACACCTTACGGTGTTCTGTCGGGCGGTAATTGTTGAGAAGTGATATGTCTCGCACGGCTCGGCGTGATATTTTTGCTCCGCAAAAGTGATATTGCTCCCGCCGGTCGCAGTGATATTCTATTCGCCTCTTTCTTCCAACGCGCGTAGCGCATATCACGTCCAAAGGACATATCACGCACGAAGTGCATATCACTCGCCGTAGGCGAAGTCGGATCGTAGCCATGTCGTTCTGTGAGCCAAGGAGTTGTGGAAGTGCCTTGTCTTCCTAAGACCGCTTGGCCTCCGACTTATTCGCCTCTTTCTTCCAACGCGCGTAGCGCATATCACGTCCAAAGGACATATCACGCACGAAGTGCATATCACTCGCCGTAGGCG
>JAZSGX010000010.1:0-7384 GCA_045532975.1 Eubacteriales bacterium
TCTTCAACCACTGGCTCTTCAACCACTGGAGCTTCCTCAACTACTGGTTCTTCAACTACTACTGGAACCTCTTCAACCACTGGCTCTTCAACCACTGGAGCTTCCTCAACTACTGGTTCTTCAACTACTACTGGAACCTCTTCAACTACTGGCTCTTCTACAACTGGAGCTTCCTCTACTACCTCTTCCTCAATAGGCTTTGTTGATTTAACAACAACTGAATCATCAGCAACGAGAGCCTTAACAAGCTTGCGAGCAAGAAGTGCTTCTGTTTCCTCGTATGGATGCTTAGCAACATAATCAACTGTTTTTGCCTTTTCGTCCTTTTCAATACCGAACTTAGCCATTTCGATGTCAACGATTTCCTTAGCCTTTCTAAGACCTAAGCCACTCTTAATTTTAAGAAGCATAGGAACATCTGCGAAAATCTTTGCATCAATTGCCTCGTGGTGATATTTGGACTTGTCAAATTCCTCAGGATCAAGCGCACAGTATAGACAAATTGTCTTTCCACGGAGCTTCATCTTGAAGAGCTGGTCACGACCTCTATTATAGCTATCGAACTTCCAGCTAATTCTGGACTTAACGCCCTTATATGAGAGGATATGATTTTTAAGCTCACTGTAATATGACTTAACGGTTTCGTCACTTTGAATTACATTAGCTGTAAAGCTACGGCTATATTTAATGTCAATTTTGTTTCCTTCATTATCAAAGTATGTAGGAACGATAGTTGGTGCAACCTCCTCGACAGGTGCAGGCTCTTCCTCTACTACAGGAGCTTCCTCAACCACTGGTGCTTCCTCAACCACAGGAGCTTCCTCAACGATAGGTGCTTCCTCAACCACTGGAGCTTCTTCAACTACAGGCTCTTCTTCAACAGCTGGCTCGTCGTGCTCCTCGATAACCTCGATAAATGGCTCGGTCTCTTCCTCTACTGCCTCTTCTACTACTTCCTCTTGAACAGGCTCTTCTACAACCTCTTCAACAACAGGCTCTTCTACAACCTCTTCAACAGCTTCTTCAGCTACTGGCTCTTCAGTTGTTTCCTCAACAGCCTCTTCAACTACTGACTCTTCAACTACTGACTCTTCAACTACTTCCTCAACGATAGGTGCTTCCTCTACAACAGGCTCTTCTACTACCTCTTGAGCCTCACAAGGAACGGAATAAAGCTGAATTGTAAATACAGAATCAAGTGAGCTTCTTTCAATTATAGGCTCACCATTTGGCTCTACGCCCCAACCCATGAACATTGTGCTGTCATCATAAACGTCAGGAACACAAAGGTCTAAGTAGTGTGATTCCTTATAAATAAACTTACCTGTTACGCTATCGATAAAGAGAAGCTCTACTACGCTTGCACCGTCGATGTCGTGGTAAGCAGGCTCTGATGTTTCATCAAATATAGGATAGAGGTTGATAGCAAATACTGCGCTGCAATCATCGCTCTCAAGAACAATATCTCCACCCTTTTCAAAGCTCCAGCCCTTAACCTCAACAGGAATATCTTGGTCCTCGGGAAGCAAAGCATTGATTTTAACTGTATCAGTGTAGATTGTTTCCTCACAATCTCTGTCGATATAGTTGAACTGAACGAATACGCCCTCTGGCTTTTCCTCAGTTTCGAGAACTACCTCATCCTTTGCCCAAATTGCATAAAGCTGTGTTGTGTGTGTGAGAAGAATTTCTTCCTCGGCAACCATATATGTACCCTCTGGATCTCTGCTCCAGCCGATAAATCTCTTGCCTTCTCTCTCTGCTTGGCGAACTGTAACCTTTGCAAGCCAAGGATATTTTTCGTGGTGAACCTCATACTCCTCACCCTCATCATCCTGGTCAACGTACACGATTTCGCAACGCAATACCGCCATAAGTATCATAAGAAGAACGCCGATTCCAATCACGATAGCACATCCAGTAACGCTTACGTTAAAGATGTTAATAGCGGCAAAATTTAACAATAAACCGTTAAACATTCTTAAAAATCCTCCATTTCATGTATATTCAGTTTAATATTGTATTTTAATTATACAACAATGTATATTTTTTGTCAATAAGAAATTTGCGTTTTTTTACAAAAAATCGTACACTCCAAGCACTGTTTTTTGATTTTTGCTTGATTTTTGCTCTTTTTACGCCATCTGAAAAAGTTTTATTTGGTGTTTTTTACCTGCGCTATTGATTTTTTTGCGTTTTTAAGCTATAATAAACATAATTGAAAACTAATAACAAGGAGATTTTTATGGTAAACAAAATTATTGAAGCACTTGGCAAGTACGACAAGGACGTTGCCGAGGCAGTTGGAGCTGAGCTTAAAAGACAAAGACGTGGCCTTGAGCTTATCGCATCAGAAAACCTCGTTTCAGAGGCAGTTATGATAGCTATGGGCACTCCACTCACAAATAAATATGCAGAGGGCTATCCCGCAAAGAGATACTACGGTGGATGCGAATGCGTTGACGTGGTTGAGAAAATTGCTATTGAGCGCGCTTGTAAGCTTTTTGGTGCTGAGCATGCAAATGTACAGCCACATAGTGGTGCACAAGCAAATACAGCAGTTTATTTTGCGCTCTTAAAGCCGGGCGATACCGTTCTTGGTATGAACCTTGCTCACGGTGGACATCTAACACACGGTAGCCCTGTAAATATGTCAGGCAGCTATTTCAATTTCGTTCCCTACGGTGTTGGTGATGACGGATTTATTGATTATGACGAGCTTGAAAAAATCGCAAAGGAAGCAAGCCCTAAGCTTATCGTTGCCGGCGCTTCTGCTTATCCAAGAGTTATTGATTTTGAAAGAATTTCTAAAATAGCAAAAGAGGTTGGCGCATACTTTATGGTTGATATGGCACATATTGCCGGTCTTGTTGCAGCAGGACTTCATCCATCACCCGTTCCATACGCTGACATTGTAACAACAACCACTCACAAGACCCTTCGCGGACCACGTGGTGGACTTATTCTCTGTCGCGAGGAGCTTGCAAAGGCTATTGACAAGGCAATACTCCCAGGCACACAGGGTGGTCCTCTTATGCACACTATCGCATCTAAGGCAGTTTGCTTCGGCGAGGCTCTTAAGCCTGAGTTCAAGACATATCAGGAGCAAATCGTTAAAAACGCCAAGGCTCTTGCAGACACTCTTCTTGAAGAAGGCTTCGACCTTGTTTCAGGTGGTACTGATAACCATCTTATGCTTCTCGACCTTCGTCCATTCAAGATTACAGGTAAGGAGCTTGAAAAGCGCCTTGACGAATGCTATATTACAGTTAACAAAAACGCAATTCCTAACGACCCAGAGAAGCCCTTTGTTACAAGTGGCGTAAGAATTGGTACTCCTGCTGTTACCTCAAGAGGTCTTAAGGAGGAGGATATGGTAACGCTCGGCCGTCTTATCAAGCTTTGCGCTACAGAGTATGAACAAAAGGCAGACTTTATTCGCGCTGAGGTTACAAAAATCTGCGAGAAGTATCCAATTTACGAATAATGCGCTCGGAATATTCCACCAAGCAACGCAGTGCTATTCTCGATTTTTTAAAGGAAAACAGCACGCACGTTTCCGTTAGTGATATTCTATTTCATTTAAAGGAGAAAAATATAAAAATCAGCGTTGCGACTATATATAGAGCTCTTGAAAGATTTGAGAGCGAGGGAATCATTAGAAAAATGGTAGTAGGGCAAGGCACGGGCGCGTGCTACCAATATGTAGGAAGCTCCTCGTGCATGGAGCACTTTCACCTTAAATGTATAAGGTGTGGAAGGCTTATTCATTTGAGCTGTGAATTTTTAGAAAGCATGCAAAATCACATTCAAAGGGAGCACCGCTTCTCTATTAGCTCAGGCAGAACGGTAATTTATGGCACGTGTAGTGAATGCTCAGACGAAAAAATTGACACAGCACCCTGTGAAAATTGCCACAGCCACAAATAAAATTTACGCAAAAATCAAGTGGTTATATGCTTTATTCAACTGCTTTTTGTTAAGTTTTTGAAAAAAAACAATTTTCCTATTGATTTTTAAATTTATTTGTGTTATAATGCTTTCGCTTATGATTTTTACGAATATCAAAATAGGAGGAAAAAATGGCTCATACTACTGAAGAATTATTGAAGTTCAAAGAAGGCTTTGAGACTCAAATCAAGGACCTTGAGGCAAAGGTAAATGCTGAAACCTTACTTAGTAAGTCAGCTACCGAAAGAATGTATCCTGTTTTCATTGCTCTCAGTATCATTTTGTTAGTTGCAGCAGTATTTCTTGTTGTAGCAATTATCATTCAAAGCAATAAATCCCAAAAGCTATCAAGCACAATTTCAGGCGGTTCAAGCGATACCTATTATGGCAAAAACAAAAGTAACTCTGCAAGCAAAAAGCTATCTATTGTTACTATAATTGTTACTGTTTTCTTTATCGTTGCCGTAAGCGCGATGTACATTTTGCAAACAGACGTTTCCGAATCCGATAGCAAAATTGCTGAATTGAATAGCGAAATTGCAGTTCTTGAGGGCTATATCGACTCTGTTGAGGAAGAAAGCTCCAAGCTCGACTCTATGGCTAAGGAAGATGCTAAGAAAGACGATGCAAGCAAGGACGATGCCACTAAGGACGAGGGCAAGAAATAAGCTTAATGCAAGCTAATAGCCATACCGAATTTCCATTCGGTAAATAAAAAAGGATATCTTTTACCGCTTTGGACAAAATAATCCAAGGCGGTTTTTTTATCAATGAATTGATATAAATACGGAGTGATTTCATCCACATTGTGAATTTATTCTGCCTTGGCAGATTTTTGAGCAAGTGCTAAGCTTGCGCCTTATGAGGAAAGGGGTGTTCAAATGAACATTCAAATTAAAAAATTAATATTAGATTTAATAAATGGTGAGGGGTATTTACCTATCACGCCTGCTGAAATGCTTGGCTTAATTTGTGATGGGTCATTTGACGAGTCTGATTTTTGGCGCGTTGTTTCCACCCTTGAAAAAAATTTTGAAATTGTATTTACTAAAAAAGGAAAATTAGCTTCCCCAGCTGAAATGGGAATTTACAAGGGTGTATTCTCTGCCTCGGGCAAGGGTAATTTTGGCTTTGTTACAACCGAGAAGGGCGAGTTCTTTATTCCCCCTCGCTTCACTATGGGTGCTGTGTACTCAGATGAGGTAATTATTAAAAAGCTCGACACGTCCTCGCGCTTTTTTGGAAAAGGCAACGAGGCTGAGGTTATAAAAATAATCAAGCGTGGCATTGATACAGTTGTGGGCACGCTTACAGTTTACACAAATGGTATTCGCCCAATTGGTGAGGTTGAGCCTGAAAACGAACGAATACATTTAAAAATAAGAATACAGACAAAAAAGCTACATGGCTACAATGACGGGGACAAGGTAATTTGTAAAATAATTTCCTTCCCCGAAAACGACTACGACTACGCCCTTGGTGAAATTATCGAGGTGCTTGGCAAAAGTGACACGCTTGAAGCAAACTACAAGGCAATTTTACATTCAAACGGAATTTCAACCACCTTCGACGATAAGGTTATTAGTGATGCCGAGGCTGTTTCCAAGGAAAAATTAACGCTGGCTGGCAGAGTTGATTTGAGAAACGAGACCATTTTCACAATTGACTCAGCTGATGCAAAGGACCTCGACGATGCTATTTCATTAAAGGAAATTGAGGGTGGGTATATTCTCGGAGTTCATATCGCCGATGTTTCGCACTATGTAAGAGCAAATTCATCAATTGACAAGGAAGCAATTGAGCGTGGAACAAGCGTTTACTTTACCGATAAGGTTGTGCCAATGCTACCTGAAGCGCTTTCAAATGGCGCTTGCTCGCTAAACGGTGGTGTTGACAGATATGCACTTTCCTGCTTTGTTACGCTTGATAGCTCAGGAAGCATCGTGTCAACAGAGCTTGTAAGCTCCGTTATCAATTCCAAAGTACGTGGCGTTTATGCCGAGCTAAACGACATTTTAGAAAAGAATGAAAATAGTGAGTTTTATCAAAAATACGCACACGTCATCGACGATTTTTATAAGATGATGGAGCTTTACAAAATTCTCAAGGCTAAAAGCGAGGCAAGGGGTGCTATGGAGCTTGAGAGTGATGAGGCAAAAATCATTCTTGACAAAAGAGGTATGCCAATTGACATAGTAAAGCGTGAGCGTGGCGAAAGCGAAAGGCTTATTGAGCAATTTATGCTCTGTGCAAACGAGGCTGTGGCAACATATCTTTATAATATGTCTATGCCTTGCGTTTACCGTGTGCACGACGAGCCGGACAGAGAAAAAATCGACACCTTTGCTATATTTGCAAAAAATCTTGGCGTTGATGTAAGTCCTCTCCGTACAAAAAATACTATTACTCCCTCTCAGCTATCAAGGGTTTTGAAAAGCAGTGAGGAAAAGGGCTGCTCTGCTATTGTTTCCTCGGTGCTTCTTCGCTCACTTATGAAGGCAAAATATTCCTCTGTTCAAAAGGCGCATTTTGGTCTTAACACAGAGCTTTATTGCCATTTCACCTCTCCAATCAGACGTTATCCCGACCTTAGCGTGCACAGAATTATCAAGGCGATACTAAATGGTGAGATTACAGAAAAGAATTTTGGCACTTATGAAAAATTTGCCTCGCTCAGCGCTGATTTATCAAGTGAAAATGAGCTCAAGGCTATCCACGCCGAGCGCGATATAGAGGACCTTTATATGTGTGCTTATATGCGTGAGCGAATTGGCGAGGAGTACGAGGCTGTAATTTCCTCGGTTACGTCGTTTGGCTTCTTTGCAAAAACACAAAATCTTTGTGAGGGGCTTGTTTCTATCGAGAGCCTTGGCGGTGGCTTCTATTTTGACAAAAATGCCTATACCTTAGCGCGTGGAAAAACCGTTTACCGTCTTGGCATGAGGGTGAAAATCAGAGTTAAGGATGCCGACCTTGCGCTAAGACAAATAGATTTTGAGCTGATTGACGAAAAAACAAGAAAAAATGACGAGGCTACTGAGCAAATCGATGGTGCGACTCAGCAAAGTGCAAGCTATCAAGGTGCGACTCAGCAAAGTGCAAGAGAAAAAAGGCGTCAAAGGGTGCTTGATAGAATAATTGCCGACAAAAAAAGGCATAGGAAAAATCGCTCACGCGATACTTACAGAAAGCGCAAGCGCTGATTATGTTCCTCTGTGACCTTTAGCTTATTTTTAATTGCTATGTAGTATCTATAATAAGCATAGACCAAATAAAGACACCTTCCCCTTCAAAAACTTCGTTTCGAGGAACCCATATACAAAGAGAAAGAGAGAACAAATCGGTTTTATAAGCCGAAATGCTATCTCTTTTTCTGTTGGTATAAAGTGATATTCTTTGCTGACGCAAAGAGTGATATTGTCGCACAGCGACA
>JAZSGX010000110.1:0-9607 GCA_045532975.1 Eubacteriales bacterium
TATTATTTTGTTTTCTTCCAGCTTTTTATCTCCTATTTTGTAAATTACCTTACCAATTGCATCTCCTTCCTTTACCGGAGCTGCAACGTTGTCAGGTAAAATATATTCCTTTTCTATTCTATCTTTATTTTCAATATTTTCAAGCATGTCGAAGCCTTCATAACCAACCTTAACATGCGACCGATTACCACGCAAAACCTGTACTTCTCCACACTCGTTTTTATTTTCGCTATAGGTGTAATAATTCGCAAATCCATAATCAAGAAGCTTTGCAGCGATAGCGTTCCTTTCGCTTGAAGTTTTAGCCCCCATAATAACAGCTATCAAGTGAAGATTATCTCGTTTTGCACTTGCACTGATACAAAAGCCGGCCCCACTTGTATAACCGGTTTTCAAGCCTGTTATCCCCTTGTAATATTTAACTAAACGGTTTGTATTTGAAAGTCCAAATTCTCCATTACGAATAGTGTCCATCCAAATAGTTGTGTATTCCATCACCTTTTCATGTTTTAAAAGTTCTCTCGACATAAGCGCAATATCATATGCACTTGTCAAATGATTTTCTACATCATCATCAAGACCCGTCACATTTTCAAAGTGGGTGCTTTTCATTCCGAGCTCCATGGCTCTTTTATTCATTTTCTCTACAAAGGCTTCCTCACTACCGCTAACTCTTTCAGCTAAAGTAACGGCAGCATCATTAGCTGAAGATACCACAACACATTTTAAGAGTTCATTAACACTTATGCTCTCTCCCGGCTCCAAAAAGACCTGTGAGCCACCCATTGACGAAGCATACTCACTTACAACCAGATGCTCATCGTACTTTAAGTTTCCCGTATCTAACGCTTCAAAAACTAGCAAAAGAGTCATAATCTTAGTTACCGACGCAGGCGGTAAAGCTTCACTCATATTTTGTGAATACAAAACCGTTCCCGTATTTGCATCAATCAGTACGGCGCTTTTTACATCAAGCTTCATTTCCGTTTTCTTTATTTCCAATGCAAATGTATTTAAAGAAAATGCAAAAATCATTATAATTGCCAAAATAACAGGCATCACTTTTGTTCTCACGATGTTTACCTCACTAATTTATTAATGCAATTGCAAATGCTAAATATCCGTTGTAGACAAGCCATAGCATATGAAGCATTAAAAATATTGACCACAGCGAATATATTCTAACAACAGACATAATAGCAAGAAAGCAAAAAAATATAGAAACCAAAAGGAAAACGAAAGTTATAAAAGGGGCTAAGCACCTGAAAAACATTGGGTGAACACAAATTGCAAAAATTAAAGATATTATAACAAAAACAGCACTCTTTGTTGATTCCCGTCTTTTATATTTTTCACAGCCAAATAAAATCCCACCAATAATAATTCCAACAAAGGTGAAAGCTATGCCCCACAAAAAATACATAAATCCAACAGAAATAGCGCTTCTTGGAAACAAGTACAGAAGTAGCGCTCTGTCAGAGCTTCCACCAATTATCCAACCCAATATTCCCAAACTCAAAGTTATTGCGCCTATTATCAATGCCGGTTTAAGATTAAATAATCTTATATCATGTTCAATACGGTCAAAAAAGCATCCAATTTTTTTAATTGCCTTCAAAAAAATCACCTCACAACAATATATGAGATGATTTTTGTTTTAATTCAATTTTTTCTGCGGTTGGATATGAAATATTCTTCATCTAACACATCAATGCACTCTTGCCTTTCTCGCTCATAGTCAAGCAAAGACACTAAGCGTCTTTGCCAAAAGGGGCGAAAGCCATCAATAATCCAACCATCATTATCGATATAAACAGATTTGTGTAAATTACACCTTGACATAGGTAAATCCTCAAATTTAAAATATCCCATTCCAACTCGACTTCCCCTAATATCGTTTTCGCAATTTTCGGTAGGGAGCATTCCGCTGTCAAAGCAAAATTCACTTGTATATACTCCAAACGGGCTTCTAAATTCGACGTTTTCGTTTATATCCCTGTGGGCATATTCCATAACCTTGTCAAATATTATACAAGACGGATTTTTTTCGTAATACATAGGTGTTGGGGTATCATAACCCGTCCAAACACCGCATGTAAGGTATGGCGTGTAACCTATAAACCATTTATCTTCATTGTTGCTTGTAGTACCTGTCTTTCCCGCTGTTGCAATTTTATCAGACAAATTAATAAACGATGCTGTACCATTATCGACAACTCCCTTTAGCATCATTGTCATAATATAAGCATTTTCGGGAGAAATCACTCTTTCGCTCTTTGTTTCTTTATTAATTATCGTATTACCGAAATTATCAGTAACATACAAATAAGTCTTTGGCGTGGAAACCATACCACCATTAGCAAAGGCGGTGTACGCATTTGTTGCATTCAACAAGCTTTCTCCGTTTGATAATTGCCCTAAAGCTAAGCTTGACTCATTTTTATCCTTTTCAATACTTGCACTTATACCAAAGCGCTTTAAATACTTCAGAGAATGGCTGATGCCTAAATCTCTTAACGCTTTAACTGCTACAGTATTTACGGAATGCTCTACAGCATATGATATCGGCATAAGTCCTCTATACCTGTCCGGAGAGTTTTTGGGCCAATATTGTCCATTGTTTAACATAATAGGAGTGTCATCATATACCGTCGCATAATTGAATGTGCCTTCTTCAAGCCCGGGTGCATACACAGACAGTGGCTTAATGACGGATCCAAGAGGCCGCTTAGCATCTATTGCTCTGTTAAACAGCAAATTACCGTTCTTTTTACCAATACCTCCCACTATTGCCAAAACATCTGAGGTATATGGGTCAATCACCACACAGCTTGACTCTGGATATGTGCCATTTTGATTATTTACATATGCAGGAAACTGCTCATATATCTTTTCAACATATTCTTGTAAATCCTTATCAATTACACTGTATATGTTATAACCACCTTTTAGAATTAAATTTCGTGCTGCGTCCTTAGTTAAACCGTATTTATCTGCCATATCTTTAGACACCTCGTCTAAAAGAGCCTCGGTGTACCAAGAATATATACCACTGTTCTTATTACTATCCACGTCATTGCTAACCGCTAATTCCTCATTAACCGAATGATTATATTCTTGTTCTGTGATATAGCCTTGCTCCAGCATTTCCTTTAATACGACTTTTCTTCGTTTAGCATTATTTTCGGGAAATTTATATGGGTCATACTTATTGGGATTTTGCACAATCGACACAAGTGAAGCACATTCAGTCAAAGATAAATCTTCTACATTCTTATTAAAATATAATTCCGATGCCGCACCTACACCGTAGCAGTTTTGCGACATATATACTACGTTTAGATAGGCTTCCAAAATCTCATTTTTGCTAAAATTATTTTCTATGTTTATAGCGCGAAAGATTTCCTCTATTTTTCTCTTTGGGGAAACATCATTTTCACCCGTGAAATTTTTAATTAGCTGTTGTGTAATCGTTGAACCGCCATAGCCGCTTTTATCAAATTTAAAAACGTAGTTTAAAAGCGCCTTTCCTGTTCTTAACCAATCCACACCGCTATGGCTGTAAAAACGCTTATCCTCTATGGCGACAAAGGCATTTTTCAAATTTTCGGGCATACTGTAAAGGGATTTCCATTCACTTTTTTCATTGAATATTGCCTCTTCCTTTAATTCCTTTGCTTCTCCTATTCTATTTTGTCTGTCATCATAATCAAAATAATATATTTTACTAACTGTAGTCCCGCACTTTTTTATTAAAGAAATATCAATTTCTTTGTCAAGCCTTACATAAATTACAGCTAAAACGCTAATTACTGTAATTAAAAGAATTAGTAATATTGCAATGATAATTTTTTTAGCCTTTGACACAAATTTCACCTCTTTTCGCATACAAAATTATTATTTGCTCAATAATATTTCATATACAAAATAAAGGAGTTTAAAAAATGGATAAGAACAATGAAAATGCTAATTTTATAGATAAAAAGCAATTTTCCATCTCAATTATATTTTTAACGTTTTTAGTAATAACGCTATTTGGTGCTATATTCTTTTCATTAAACAATAAAATTACAAATTTGCACAAGGAAGACACAAATGTGGATGTCCCTGTTTTTAACGAAAGCGTAACAGAAACTCCCACTAAAGACACATATATGATTAAGGAGTTTGACGGAAAGATAGGCGTTTACAAAAACGGTGATTTCCAATACTATATTGACGTATATGTATTTACTCTTCCCGAAAATGAGCAAAAGCTCCTATACCAAGGAATAATCACTTCCTCAGAACAGGAGCTTTCAGACATTCTGTCCAGCTATTATTAATTTTTTAAGACTACGGAATCCTCACCTAAAATAGCTTTAAGGGCAAAAATCACGTCATCGCTTGCGGCGATTGTAAGGTTTGATGCCCTTACATATTTTTTAGCCTCATTATCGTAAAAAATAATTTCGGTGTCTCCTGAATATTCCTTCAGTAGCTCAATTATATCGTTAACTATTGGTTCTTTTACGCTTTTAACCCTTAGATAAAGCTTAGAAGAGCCTTTTTTAACGCCTTCGTATTCACTATTGGAATAAACCGTCTTGCATGAATTTAATATGATTTTGGGCGGCTCCTCATCCTTTATAGACACCTGACCCTCAACGAAAATAACGTTATCGACAGTTAAATAAGAGGAATATTGGCTAAATGCTTTAGGAAAGACAACAAGCTCAATTTCACCGTACGAATCAGATATTTTAACAAAAGCCATATTTTCGTCGTTTTTGGTCTTTTTTACAGTTCTTGACGTTATGAGACCTGCAACAGACACGTAGCTCCTATCCCTTAAAAGCTCATCTCCCAAAATACTGTTAATATCCTTAGGCTTTAGCTCCTTTAGGTGCTTTTCATATGAATCAAGGATGTGTCCCGAAAAACAAAGACCCAAAACATCTCTTTCATACAATAGTAAATCCTTCATTGAAAATTCGGGCAACTCAGGATAGTCAATTTTAGGAATTGTGCTCGCTATTTCTTCTCCTGACATTAGCTGTGTAATATCAAGCTGTCCATTAGCGGTGGTTTTAGATATACTGTGCGCTCCGTCAATGGCTGCTTCATATACTCTGTATAGCTGTGACCTATGCTTGCCAAACACATCAAACGAGCCCGATTTTATCAACGCCTCCACTTGACGCTTATTAATATCAGTGTCCTTTAATCTATAAACAAAATCATCAAAGCTTTCATATTTTCCGTTTTTCTCTCTTTCCGCAACAATAGAAGAAATAAAGCTAACACCAACGTTTTTAATCGCAAGCAAGCCAAACCTTATATCATTGTTTTCAACGGAAAAATTAATGTCACTTTGGTTAACATTCGGTGGCAACACTCTGATACCAACCTTACCGCACTCATCAATATAGTCCGCCATTTTTTCAGTCGAGCCAAGAACAGAGGTGATTAATGAAGCATAATATTCCTTTGGAAAATTAGCTTTAAGGTAAGCAGTTCTGTACGAAATAAAAGCATATGCAGCGGCGTGAGATTTATTAAAAGCATATTTAGCAAAGCTTTCCATTTCGTCAAAAAGCTCAGTAGCTACTTGCTTATCAACACCGTTGTTAACAGCACCATTAATAAATATTTCACGCTCCTTAATAAGCTCGTCAAGCTTCTTTTTAGACATTGCTCTACGGACGATGTCTGCTCTGCCATAAGAGTATCCTGCGACCTTGCTAAAAATCTGCATTACCTGCTCTTGATACACAATGCAACCGTAGGTAGAACGCAAAATTGGCTCAACCAAAGGGGTTTTATAGCTGATTTTTGATTTATCGTGTCGTCTTTCGATATAGTCAGGAATTGAGTCCATGGGGCCTGGGCGATACAAAGCTATGGTAGCTATTATATCTTCAATGCTTTCAGGCTGAAGCTTTGTTAAAACCTGCTTCATTCCTGCGGATTCAAGCTGGAAAACGCCATCAGTCTTTCCGGATGAAATAAACCTGTAAGTCTTTTTATCATCAAGACTAACCCTTTCTATATCGAAATCAGGTACGCTTTTCCTTATAATTTTTTCAGTATCGGAAATTATTGTTAAATATCTGAGCGCTAAAAAGTCGAATTTCAAAAGTCCGAGCTTGGCAACGGTGTCCATATCATACTGCGTAACAGCAACACCGCCGTTTGTAGCAAGGGGCAAATAATCAACTATTGGCTTATCGGTAATAACTACGCCTGCTGCATGGGTTGATGCATGTCTTGGCATACCCTCAAGCGCCATTGCGGTGTCAAAAAGCTTTTTGATATTATTGTCATTATTGTATAAAGTTTTTAGCTCGTTTACCTCTTCCAAAGCATCCTTTAGAGTAACGTTTAGATACTTAGGGATAAGCTTGGAAATCAAATCAACGTCGTTATACGGTATTTCTAATACTCTGCCAACATCCTTAATCGAAGCTTTTGCCGCCATAGTACCGAAGGTAACTATTTGCGCCACATGGTCCTCACCGTATTTGCGCTTAACA
Organism: Eubacteriales bacterium; assembly: GCA_045532975.1. Lineage (GTDB taxonomy): Bacteria > Bacillota > Clostridia > Oscillospirales > CAG-272 > RGIG2000. The sequence continues at coordinate 6,516 of JAZSGX010000110.1, forward strand.
TATTCGATTACCTCATCTCGCCTTTCGTAGCAAAAGTCGGTATCAATATCAGGCATGCTTACTCTTTCCTTATTAAGAAATCTTTCAAAGAGCAAGTCAAATTTTATAGAGTCAACGTCAGTAATACCAAGCAAGAATGCAACCAAGCTACCCGCACCCGAGCCACGGCCCGGACCAACGGGAATACCGTTGCTTTTTGCATAGTTTATAAAGTCCCAAACAATTAAAAAGTAATCGTTATAGCCCATTGTATCTATTACTGAAAGCTCATACTCTATTCTTTCTCTGTATTCATTTTCCGTATGCTCAGAGTTGAATACTATCTTCTTGTCGGCAATTCTTTTGTCAAAACCGTCATAGGCAAGGCGTAAAAGATAATCACGGGAAGAAACACCGTTAGGCAAAGTATATTTTGGAAGTTTTGTTACACCAAATTCAAAGTCGAAGTTACATCTGTCTGCAATTTTACCTGTGTTTTCCATAGCCTCGCGGACAGTACCAAAAAGCTCTGCCATTTGATCCTCGTTCTTTAAGTAAAACTCGTTGGTAGGGAACATTGCTCCGCTTTTCTTTGATAAGGTAGTATTCATTTGCACTGACATTAAAACAGTTTGCAAATATGCGTCATCCTTTTGCAAATAATGTACGTCATTTGTACAAACAAGAGGAGTAGCAGTTTCCTTTGATAATGAAATCAGCACCTCGTTTACCGCATTTTGCTCGTCAATGCCGTGACTTTGCATCTCCAAATAGAAATTATCGTTACCGAAAATTTCCTTCATTGTTGCTATGTGGCTTTTAGCACCGGAAATGTCGCCTGCCATAATTGCGGAAGGAATATATCCCGCCAAGCAAGCAGATAGCGCAATCAAGCCCTCACTGTGTTCTCTTAATACGTCTAAATCAATCCTCGGCTTAACGTAAAAGCCTTCAGTATAACCACACGAAACCAAATAGGATAAATTTTTATATCCTGTTTCATTCTTTGCGAGCAAAACCAAATGATAGTAAGGAGTGTTATTAACTCTTATTTTTTCAAATCTTGAGCCGGGAGCGAGATATACCTCACAACCGATAATAGGCTTAACTCCCTCTTCTTTACAAGCCTTATAAAACTCCACAGCACCAAACATATTGCCATGGTCGGTGATGGCAACCGCACTTTGACCCAAAGCCTTTACCGCCTTTGGAATATCTTTGATTCGGCAAGCACCGTCAAGCAAACTGTACTCGGTATGCAAATGCAGGTGAACAAAATTTGACATAGCCATCTCCTTTCATAAAAGCTTTTTTTCTTTTAATTCCTCATAAAAAGCGAGTATTTTTTCTAATCTATGGTGCACACCCGATTTAGAGATTGGGGGTGCAAATTGCTTTCCCAACTCCAAAAAGCTAAGCTCCTTATTTTCAATTCTTTTGTATGCCATTTCCTGTAATTGAGGGGACAGCATACTAATACATTTTGTTTCAATCAGCTTTGTAATAACCTCGTTATATTTATTCGCGGCGGCAACAGCTTTATTAATGTTAGCCGCATCACAGTTGGTTATTCTGTTAGCGATATTTATCAGTTCCTTGTTAATTTTACTGTTCATAATGTCAAAGGCAAGAGACGTTGCACCAATGTTAGCAAAAAAGTCCTCTATCGCTTCACTTTTTCGTAAATACAATACCGTTTTATCATTACGCTTTGCCTTTAAAGCCTCAATCCTGAATTCCAACAAAAAATCCGAAATACCGTTTGCAATTTCTTCCTCGTCAAATACTAACTCCAACCTATAGGATTTTTCAGGGTCGGTTATATTTCCAACCGCTAAAAATACCCCTTTAAGGAAGCTTTCCTTGCATTTTGCGCATTTAATCACATTTTTTCTTATATTTGCGTAGTCCTCGTGCCTGAAAAAGTCAGAGTTTATTGATACTCTATTTTTTTCATATTTATAATCAAAGTTGTTTTTAATGTTAAATTGCTGACAGACTGAAATAAAATAATCGCCAACATCACTGTTAAGCATCTTCATTATTCTTTTATCATCTATTTTCTTAGCGCATATCATAAAACCGTAAATTAAAGAATAACCGCAACAATTTTTCAGTTTACTGTATGCACATAGCTCTTTTTTTACATTCTTTGAAAATGAAATCATTTTTTACCTATTCTAAATATATTATTTCCTCGTTAAGCTCAACGTTAAATTTCTTATAGACAGCTTTTTTAACGTACTCGATTAATTTATGTACATCTGTGGCTGTCGCATTTCCTAGGTTAACTATAAATCCTGCGTGCTTAGTGGAAACCTGCGCGCCACCAACAGTGTACCCCTTCAAGCCTGCCAAGTCAATCAGGCGCGATGCGTAATAACCCTCAGGCTTTATAAACGTACTACCCGCGCTTGGCATATCAAGAGGTTGAGACAAGGCTCTTCTTTTGAAAAGCTCATTCATTTTTTCTCTAATCTTGTTTTCTTCACCTTGATTAAGTGTTATGCATGTGCTTAAAAGGCACATCCTGCCCCTTTGAAATATGGATTTTTTGGTATCAAATCTGTGTTCCTCATTGTTTAACTCGACCGTTTCTCCCGAGTAAATATCAAAGGCTGTGCTTTTGATAACAATATCTTCAAAGCAACCGCCAAAAGCCGAGGCATTCATAGTAATCGCTCCACCTATTGTACCGGGAATGCCAAATGCAAATTCCATACCTGTCAATCTATTCTTCAGGGCTAATTTACAAACAGAATTAACCGTTGCACCACACTCTGCATAAATAACATTGTCATAAGCTGTGGTTTTATTTATACCGCTTGTAACTATAATAATTCCATCAAAATAATTATGGGTGAAATAACAGTTTGAGCCATTTCCTAAAACAACATACCTATCGTCTTTAACTATACTGATTATGTCACAAAGCTGCTGAATAGACTGCGGAAATACCGCCAAGCTCCCCACACCGCCTACTTTAAATGTAACCAATTCAGCGGTATTTACAGGGGATTTGCATTTTACGTCATTATCACTTAAATAATCTAAAAGCGTTGATTTTATCATATCTGCCAACCTCACAAGCGTATTTGTAAAATTATATTACA
>JAZSGX010000105.1:0-33778 GCA_045532975.1 Eubacteriales bacterium
ATTGGTGCAAACTATATTCTTAACGGCCAGCTCGGTTACGGTTATATCGGAGTTAACGCTTCTAAGGTTAAGGACGTTACCCTCCGTCGTGCTATTATGTGTGCTATGAACACAAGCTTGGCACTTGACTACTACCGTCCCGGTACTGCAGAGAGAATTTTCTGGCCAATGTCCACAGTAAGCTGGGCTTATCCAAAGGATAGCGCAGGCAAGCTTGAGGAAAACAACGGATGCGATTACCCTGTTCAGAATTATGATGAAGAAGAGGTTAAGGAGCTTATCCTTGGCTATATGGAGGATGCAGGCGTAGCTCCGGGCTCTTCCGAGTTGAAGCTCACATTTACTATTGCAGGCTCTAACCTACAAGACCACCCAACCTACAAGACCTTCAGAGATGCAGCAGCACTCTTGAACGAGCTTGGCTGGAACGTAACCGTTCAGGCAGATACACAGGCACTTACAAAGCTTTCTACAGGCTCATTGACAGTTTGGGCTGCCGCTTGGGGCTCAACAATTGACCCTGACTTGTATCAGGTATATCATAAGAACTCAACAGCAACAAGCACACTTGCTTGGGGCTACCCATCAATCAAGACCTCCGGTTCCGTAGAAGAACAGGAAATCTTGGACGAGCTTAGCGAGCTTATCGAAAGGGCTCGTGAAAAGGACGACAAGAAGTACCGTGCAGACTTATATAAGGAAGCTATGCAGCTTATCCTTGAGCTTGCAATTGAGCTCCCTGTATATCAGCGTAGCGTAGTTTACGTTTACAACGCAAACGTTATTGATGAAAACTCCTTGCCTAAGGATTCCAACCCATATTCTTCTCCTCTTGACAGAATTTGGGAAGTTGAATTTACCAAATAACATTAGGAGATAAAAAAGACTTATGCTAAAATACATACTCAAAAGATTAGCATTAACAGTTTTAATATTGATTGGTGTTTCCCTTATCATTTATATTTTGATCAGAATAATGCCTGTTGACTTCATTCAGGACAAAATTAATGCAATGAACCAGGGCGGCGCAACTATCGAGCAGGAAACTGTTGATAAAATGTACGAGATGTATGGGCTTGAAGCTAACCCCACCTTTGGCGGTATTATAAAAGGATATTTGAATTGGTTAACTGCCTTGTGCCAGTTTGATTTAGGTACAAGCTTTAAATACGGTTTACCTGTTGCAGAGGTAATTGCCGAGCATATGGGCGTTTCCTTTGCAGTTGCGCTAATAGCTACTGTATTTGAATTTTTAATAGCTATTCCTCTTGGTATAACGGCAGCAACCCATCAATATTCCTTACGCGACTATATAGTTACTGTATTAGTAATGATAGGTATTTCACTTCCTTCCTTCTTCTTCGGACAGGTTTTGAAGGATTTATTGGCAAATAAGCTGGGCTGGTTCCCACCGGCAGGCTTCTTGTCAGGTACCGGAAGTGAAACTGGTCTTGCCTTAATTCCCGAATACTTTAAGTATTTGTTTATTCCAATCCTTACCATAACGATACTTTCTATCGGCGGACGAATGAGAATGACAAGAACAAATATGCTTGAGGTTTTGAATGCTGACTATATTCGTACAGCAAGAGCAAAGGGACTTAAGGAAAGTAAGGTTATTTACAAGCACGCATTTCGTAATACGTTGATTCCTATAGTAACAACCTTGGCAGGACTTTTGCCATCCTTGTTCTCAGGAGCAATTATTACAGAACAGGTGTTCAACCTCCCGGGTATTGGTAACGTTGCCTTGGCAGCAATGAATCAGGGCGATATTCCGTTTATTATGGGATACAATATGTTCTTGGCGCTTCTTAGCGTAATAGGAGTTCTGCTCTCAGACCTTATGTACGCTGTAGTTGACCCACGCGTTAAGCTTGAGTGAGGTGCCAAATGACGAATAATTTTAGTAAAGGAGGATGCAGATAATGGCTATCGAAAGAAAAATCAATAAAGTTTCATTGGCAGTTGACGCTTCCTCCAATGGAGAAATCCTTGTTCAAAACGAGGAAGATGTAGTAAGAAATTACGACGAGGAGGCACTTTACGAAGAACGCGTGAAGAATGCCCAAGAGCGTGAGGAGCAGAAAGAGTTAGAAAGACTTATGAAGCAATCCGAGGAGGCAGTTCTTGACAAAAATGTTAAGCTTATGTCTCCAACCCGTATGGTGCTTCGCAGATTCTTCCGCTCAAAGCTCAGTATCATTGGTCTTATAATGGTTATCGGACTCTTTGTGTTCAGCTTTTTAGGTCCTGTTTTCTACACGGAATGGGGCGAAATTGAGCTTGACGAAAGAGGTAAGGTGGATTATACAACCACAACCGTTACCGTAACCGATGAAAACGGTAATACCTATGAAATAAAGCAAACTATCGAAAAGCACCTTAAGGATAATTTGTTGGCTCCACCGTCAAGCGACCATATTTTAGGTACAGACAACGAGGGCTACGATATCTTTGTACGTCTTATGTACGGCGGTAGAATTTCCTTGATTGTTAGCTTCTTGGCTGTATTTGTAATTACCGTTTTGGGCGTAGTTCTCGGCGGTATTGCTGGCTATTTCGGCGGTTGGATTGATAACTTAATCATGAGAATATGCGATATTCTTATGTGCTTGCCGGGTATTCCGATTTTGCTTATCATCAGTACAATTTTGGACTCTGCCGAGGTTGACGGAAAGTACCGTATTTATTTGCTTATGATTTATTTGACCTTCTTCTCCTGGACAGGCACTGCCCGTCTTGTAAGAGGACAGATTTTGTCACTTCGTGAGCAGGAATATATGGTGGCTGCAGAGGCAATGGGCTATTCAACAGGCAGAAAGATATTCAAGCACCTTGTTCCTAACGTAATGCCACAGCTTATAGTTCAAATGAGCTTGAGCCTTGGTAGTATGATTTTGTACGAGGCAACGCTTTCTTACTTGAACCTGGGCGTAAAGGCTCCTTATGCAGCTTGGGGTACAATGATTAATATTATTTCTACTAATACAGAAATGATTAGCCACTTCAACGTATGGGGCGCACCCGGTATTTGTATTGTAATTGCCGTTCTTGGCTTTAACTTTGTAGGCGATGGCTTGCGTGATGCGCTTGACCCTAAGATGAGGAGATAAGAGATGGAAAATAACGAAAAGCTCCAGAACCCTATGGACAACAACGAGAATGAAACAAAAACAAAGGGCTCTTATCTTTCAGGTAAGGAAATCCGTAAAATTGCAAAGGAAAACAAAAAGGTAATGAAACGCTTAGAGGCGTATAAGTACCGCAAGGCTTCCGAAAGCGAGTTTACAACCGAGTTAAAGGACGAGAAAAATATTTTGGAGATTGAGGATTTGCACACTTATTTCTTTACAGACCAAGGTGTTGTAAAGGCAGTAAACGGTGTGTCCTTCGATATTCCTAAAAACGCAACCGTTGGTATCGTTGGCGAAAGTGGATGCGGTAAGAGTGTAACGAGTATGTCGGTTATGCGCTTGCTCCAAGGTCCACAGGGTCAGATTTTCTCAGGCGATATTCGTTTTAAATCAAGCGAATATAAGCGTGATGCGAAGGGCAAGCCTATTCCTGTTGGCGAGCCTGACGAAAACGGTGTTTTAAAGTATGAAACCGAGGAAAAGGTTTACGACATTGCAAAAATGCCTATCCGTGAGATACACCGTATCAGAGGAAGACAGATAGCAATGATTTTCCAAGAGCCTATGACCTCATTAAATCCAATATTCACAATAGGTCAGCAGCTTGACGAGGTTACATTTATTCACGTCCCCGGTGCAACCAAGCAGATGGCAAAGGATAAGTCCTTAGAAATGCTTAATCTTGTTGGTATTGCTATGCCTGAGCGTGTTTATAATTCTTATCCGCACGAGCTGTCAGGCGGTATGCGTCAGCGTGTTATGATTGCTATGGCTCTTGCCTGCAACCCACGCTTGATTATAGCGGACGAGCCAACAACGGCTCTTGACGTTACCATTCAGGCACAAATTCTTGACCTGCTTCGCGATTTGAAGGAGAAGATTGACGGTTCAATCCTTCTCATCACCCACGACCTTGGTATTATTGCGGAAATGGCAGATTATGTGGTTGTTATGTACGCAGGCAGAATTATTGAAAAGGGTACAGTGTCTGAGATTTTCCACAACCCGTTGCATCCTTATACAATGGGACTTCAAAAATCCAAGCCAACCCTTGAATCTGATTCTGATACTCTATTTAATATTCCGGGTAACGTACCTAACCCAATTAATATGCCAAACTATTGCCATTTTAGAGAGAGATGCTCTAAGTGCAATCTTAAGTGCTTTAAAGAGGACTATCCGAAGATGGTGCAGGTAAGCCCAACTCACTTTGTTGCGTGCCACTTATATGAAGAAATGGAGGAGAAGGAAAATGGCTGAAAATGAAATTTTAGAAAACAAAGAAGCTTTTGAATTCTCCAATTTTGATGACGAAGCAGAGAAGGCAAGATTTTTAGCTGAGCGAAAGGCAAAGGCAGAAGAGGATTTTAAAAAGCCCTTTGACAAGGATGCGCTCTTAGAGGTGCGTCACCTAAGAAAGGCGTTCCCTATAAAGAAGACCATAACAGGCAAGGTTTTACAGGAGCTTGTGGCGGTTGACGACGTGTCCTTTAAGCTCCACGCAGGTGAAACCATCGGTATCGTTGGTGAAAGCGGATGCGGTAAGACCACAATGGGTAGAACTATTTTGAAGCTTCACGAATCCAATGGCGGTCAGATAATTTTCAACGGTGAGGACATCACTGATTATAAGACTAAGCAAATGCGCGAAATTCGTAAGAAGATGCAGATAATCTTCCAGGACCCATATTCTTCCTTGCCACCGAGAAGTACGGTTGGCGGTATTTTGTCCGAGCCTGTTCAGGTACATAAAATTGTTCCAAAGGCAGAGATAAAGGATTACGTTTTGGAGCTTATGGATAAGTGCGGTCTTCGTGATTATTATTACGAAAGATACCCACACGAGTTCTCAGGCGGTCAGCGTCAGAGAATTTGTATTGCTCGCGCGCTTAGTGTAAATCCACAGCTTGTTGTTTGTGACGAGCCCGTTTCCGCCCTTGACGTTTCAATTCAGGCGCAGATTATCAACCTGCTAAAAGAGCTTCAGCAGTCAATGAACTTGGCATATTTGTTCATTTCCCACGATTTGAGCGTTGTTAAATTTATTTCAGACAAAATCGGCGTTATGTATCTTGGCTCAATGGTTGAGTTCGGCTCTAAGAGAGACATCTTCTCAAATCCGTTGCACCCATATACAAAGGCGTTGTTCTCGGCAATTCCTAATCCTAACCCCGATATTAAGATGAAGCGTATTGCATTAACAGGAGATATTCCTTCTCCTGCTAACCCACCAAAGGGATGCCGCTTCCATACCCGTTGTCCTTACGCAAAGGAAATATGCAAGCATATCACTCCTGAGTATAAGGAATATGAGAAGGGTCACTTTGCGGCGTGTCACCTTTTAGAGGAGTAATTTGAATGAGCGAAAAGAAGAAAAAGGAAAAAAAGGAAAAGGTAATCTATATTGATGACGGCAGAACTATTGCCGATATGTCAAAAGTAGGTCACGGTTATACGAGTGATAACCGCCCCACCGCAACCTGGAGAGAAAAAATGCGTACCTTCTGGGAGGCATTTAAAATGATGCTTATACCAACACTTATAGTGGTGGGCGCATTGGTTGCGACTTATTTCCTTTTGTATTATGCTTTGAGCTAATAGTAAAACCGTTTGCGAAAATTCGCAAACGGTTTTTGTTATAATTTTTCAATTGAAACAACTGTTAATGTCCTGTTTTGTACCTGGAATTTGATTTCGTACTTATCAAATTCAAAGCCGAAAATTCTGTCCCCGTCGTCTATGTAGGATGGGCGAGGGTCCTCGGCAAGAATTTCATAAAGACAAGGGAGCAAATCCGCGGGAACGAGTGCTTCAAGCTCCTTTGGGATAATAACATCCTTTGTGTAGTCCTCAATTTCGGTGCTGAAGCCGCCCATAGCATCAGGTATGCTATCTATGTGGGGAAGGTATGGCTTGATATCGTATACAGGGGTGCCGTCCATCATATCGGCGCCTGAAAGGTGCAAAACGCGACCGTACTCGGCGGTTTTTTCGATTTTTTCCAGCTTCAAGCAGGAAAGGGCTAAGGAGTTTGGGCGGAAGGAGGAGCGTGTTGCAAAAACCCCCATTCGCGTGTTTCCACCCAACCTTGGAGGACGCACGGTTGGGGAGAATTTCTTTCCTTCATTTTCTGAAAACGCCCAAATTATCCACACGTGGCTGTACTTTTCAAGACCGCGCAAGGCTTCTGCCACTCTGTATTCAGGCTCAAAAACAAGAGTTGCCATAACGCTTTTACAAATTCCGCTTTGTCTTGGTAAGCCGAATTTTGTAGGAAAGGCATTTTTTATATATCCGATAGGCTTGATTTCCATTTTTATCTCCAAACAGATTGATTTACCTTATTTTAGCATAAAACTTAGAAAAAATCCATAAAGTGTGTTGAATTAATTTTTTCTTTGTGATATTATTACCTTGTAAAAAAGTTGGAGGTGCCTGAATGGTAGATATTATTTTATATATAGTTGAATACATAGGCGTTATCTCCTTTGCGGTGTCAGGCACTGTTATAGCAATTAAGAAAAAAACTGATGCGGTGGGCGCTTTGTTTTTCGCTCTGTTAACTTGCTTTGGCGGCGGTATAATCAGAGATGTTGTTTTAGGAAATGTGCCAAGGATTTTTATCGAAACTAAAAATTACTTTTTAGCTCTTACCTGCATTGTGGTTGCGGTGATATGCTTTGCTCTTGCGTTTGTGCCTAAAACTGCTGATTTTATAACAAAGCACAGTCACGATTTTGTAATTGAGTTTACAGATGCTATCGGTCTTAGTGTATTTTGTGTTTTCGGCGTTGACGTGGCTATTGAGCTTGGCTTTGATAATACCGTGCTTTTGATTTTCTGCGGTTGTATCACAGGGGTTGGAGGCGGTATGCTGCGTGATATTTGTTCTGCTGAAATACCGTTTATTTTCAGAAAGCATATATATCTTATTCCTACTTTGTGCGGTGCTATATTTTACGCTTTTACATACAAATACATTCATCATTTGGCGTCTATGCTCATAGCAATTGCCATTATAATAACTCTCCGTGTTCTTGCCATTAAGTTTAAATGGAATCTTCCTGTGCCAAAGGGCAGTGGAGAGGGGATAAAGGACTCGCCGGAATCTGCAAGTGAAGTGGCGGAAGAGCTTTTGAAGAAATAATAAAACGGTTTTCTCTTTATATCGAGAAAACCGTTTTATTTATGCATCATTCCAGGCAAAATAGTTTCCTTTTGCTGGTTTTTTGGCATTTTATTTTCGTCAAGAATAACCGCAGGCTTTATGATTTCTTTGCCAAAGGTGTTTTTTAAGTCATCCAATGCAGAGTTTAACTTGCTACGCTTTTCATCAGCATCGTAATCGTACAGGAGCATTGCCTGTATGGGGGCGCACTCGTCGCTCAGATTGATGGCAGTAACGGTCAGCGCTCTGATTTTTTCGCGAAAGGTATAGTTTTTTATAAGAAGCTCATATGCGGTCTTTGAAATGGTTAATTCGTCTTGGGTGGGGGAAGACAGCTTTGCTTGATAGCTTTGACAAACCAAGTTTTTGTCCTTGACCGTCAAAGCCACACCCAAGGCGCTTAAGTGTTGTTTTCTTAGCTTATAGCCAATGTCTTGACAAAGAGAAACGATAACCTTGTTGGCTTCGTCGTAATTATCTAAGTTTTCAACGCATGTCACCCCGTGACCGATAGATTTTGGCGCTTCGTAAAAATCCTTGTGCGCCACACGGGAATCATCAAGTCCGTTTGCAAAATGCCAAAGGGCGTGTCCGTTTTTGCCAAATTTTTTCTCCATATAATCAAGAGGTAATGTGGCAAGCTCTCCAATAGTATGTACTGCCAATCTTTCTAATTGAAAGGTGGTTTGTCTGCCACAGTACAAAAGCTCAGAGCAGGGCAGACGCCAAACCAATTCTTTAAAATTGTCTTTAGTTATTTCTGTTATGGCATCGGGCTTTTTCATATCACTGCCAAGCTTAGCAAAAACCTTATTAAAGGAAACACCGATGCTGACAGTTAAGCCAAGCTCATCCTTTACCGCCTGTCTTATTTCCTCTGCAATTACCATAGGAGATTTTATATTGTCAGTTACGTCAAGCCAACATTCGTCAAGACCAAATGGCTCGATATAATCCGTATATCTTTCGTATATACCCCGTAAAAGCTTGGAAAATCTTGCGTAATATTCAAATCTCGGCGGTACGATTATTAAATCGGGACACTTTTTCAGTGCCTCCCAGTTGGGCATACCCGTGGTGATACCCGCCCGCTTTGCCTTTTCGCTTTTTGCAAGGACTATGCCGTGCCGCTCCTCAGTGTTTCCGCAAACCGCCACAGCTTTATCGCGAAGCTCAGGCTGAAGCACCATTTCGCAGGAAGCATAAAAGCAGTTGGCATCACTGTGTAAAATAGCTCTATCTTTCATATTTCTTTACCGAAAACCACATATTTGTGTGTGGCTCATAATAAATTTTCTTTTGGCTCCCTTCAACACTTACCGTATATTCAATGGGTGCCACACAAGGAACAACCTGTGGGCAATAATTTTTAGAGGAAATAACCCTGTCAATTTTAAAAACGCCCTCTTTTAAAATAATACGTCTTGGCTTGATAGTCCCATCTGACAAAAACAAGGCGTCTACGTTTAAGGGGAAACGCTGATATTTCGCCATTATAAATCCTTTAATACCTTTTTGGCAACGCCTTGAATATATAGCTCCTTCACGAAAAAGTCTTCCATTTCACTGTTTTCGGGATGGAGTCGTATGCGTTTGTTTTCGGGCTCGGGAAAATATCTTTTAAGAGTGTTTTTTCCGTCTGCCAATGCAACTATAATATCCCCGCGGGAAGCATGGTCTTGCTTTTTTACCACAACCAAGTCCCCATCGTCAATGCCTGCCTCAATCATGGAATTGCCGTGTGCGGTCAAAATAAAAAACTCTCCGTCACCTAAAAATGAGCGTGGCAGCTTAATATAGCTGTCAACGTATTCCTCTTCCTCTGTTAAAGGACCGCAGGGGATAAAGCCAAGGACAGGCACCGCCACCACTGTACGCTCGGTTTTTGCAATATGCTCGGTTTCAATACCGTATTTACCGTTTTTGATAATACCCATTTTACGCATTGCGTCGAGATACCTTTGTACAGTGCTTTTCGGTGTGCCGATAACAACGGAAATGTCGCGTACAGACGGTGAGTAACCGTTGTTATCGAAAAATTTATCTATACAGATTTTGATTTTGTTAAATAGCTCTTCATTTTTCATTGCCATAATGATCTCCTCTTGTATCACATCTTTGGGACAAGCTGTCCCATTTATTATATCAAACAAAAATCCGCTTGTCAAGAGGGAAAATTTAACTTTTTCTGCTAACAAAAAACGGCTATTGTCTGAATAGCCGTTTAAATGTTATATTTTGAATACCTTGTCAACCGGAACGGAGAATACCGTGCCCTGCGCCTCTGATTTTAAACCAAACTCACGATTGATGTCCTCAAGGATTTGGTTTCTTATACTGTTAGGAGCTAAAATAGTTACAATTTCCTTTTCCTCATCAAGCTTTTGGTTAGCATAAGCCTCAATCTCCTGAGCCTCAGCTAAACGCGCCTTGATTATGGTGCCACCTGTTGCGCCTGCTTTCTTTGCAGTTTGCATAACCGCATCAGTATAACCACGGGTAACGGAAATAAGAATTAGGCTGTAATCAAATTCGCTGTGCATATTGTTGCCGTCTCCTTTCTCAATATCAGAGCTGTTTCTTTTAATAATTTCTGCGGTAATTCTGCTAAATGCGGATGGGGAAACAACCATAGCGATTCCGCCATAGCTATGATTTCCGCCAATAGCCTTGCCAAACTCACCGCAAAGCTTGTTGACAGCCTTGTAGGTACCAAAGCTTAACAAAATGTCCTTGTCATTGTTGCCAAGACCTAAAATGTCCATCATTTCAGAGGATGCCGTACCTGAGCCTACAAACTGATAGTTTAGATACAAGCCCTTGTCTTTAACCATTCGTATGTATTGCGCGCCCTTACCACGCCCAACAATAGAGAGCAGAGATACAATTCTTTCGTCATTAGTCATTAAGCCTGTACCTCCTCGTCATAGTAAATGATACCGTCGTCGATTTGCTCAATTTCACTGTGAATACGCTTCATCATTCTATCCTGCTTTGTCTTACCGATTAAGCCTAAAACCTGAATGGAGATAAGCGGAGTCATAGCAATCATAGCAACAATACCGAAGGCGTCCGTCATTACGTTACCGCCAAGTGCCTCGCAAGCGCCGATTGCAAAGGGAAGGATGAAGGTTGTCGCCATAGGACCCGAGGCAACTCCGCCCGAGTCAAAGGCAATACCCGTATAAATCGATGGTACAAAGAAGGTGATAACCAACGGAATAATGTAGCCAACTATCAAAATCGGCAAAATCGGAATACCTGTCAGAACTCTTAGCATAGCTAAGCCAACGGAAACAGCGACACCGATAGAGAGGGCAAGACCGATGGAGCGCTGAGAAATAGCGCCGTTTGTAACCTCTTCAACCTGCTTTTTAAGGGAGTGAACCGCAGGCTCCGCAGAAACAACAAAGTAGCCAAGTAGCATGCCGATAGGGATGAGGGCAACACTAAAGTCGCTCAAGGCAATAACCTCACCGATGAGCTGACCCGCAGGCATAAAGCCTACGTTTGCGCCCGTTAAAAACAGAACAAGACCAAGGTAAGTGTAAGCAAAGCCGATGGAAATTCTTGTAACTTGAATTTTGTTAAATCTTTTGAAGATGAGCTGGTAAATTACGAACATTCCAACGATGGGAAGGAATGCAAGCGCCACCTCCTCTACATATTTAACAATACCGTTTTCGGGATCTAAAAATTTCAAAAACGCCTGACGTGTATCTATATCATAGGTGATTTCGGGAACAGCCTCGGGAACAGTTTCGGGATTAGCCACAAGGCTAAGAATCATAACCGACAAAATAGGTCCGATAGAGCAAAGAGCAACGATACCAAAGCTATCGTTAGCGGAATACTTATCCTTACGCATAGATGCAAGACCGGCGCCCAAAGCCATAATAAAGGGAACGGTAATAGGACCTGTTGTAACTCCTCCCGAGTCAAAGGCGGTAGGAATAAACTCAACCGAGCCAATATCCAAGCCGGGTATGTACGGTAAGCAAGCCAAAACAAGCACCAAGCCGTACAAAGGCACCAAAATATGGGAAAGCTTTATTTTAAAGCGCGCTCTTATGAGAGCAACCGCCAAAAAAATACCAACGCCCAAAGCAACCAAAAGAATTAATACCCAATTATTAATGGAAGGAACCTTTTCCGCCAAAACGGACAAATCGGGCTCGGCAATAGTGATAAGCAAGCCCACAACAAAGCAAACAAGAATAGGTAAAGCTCTCTTTTTTGACTTACTTATTTGGATACCGATAGCTTCACCAAGCGGCTCCATAGAAATGGTTGAGCCTATGGTGAATATGCTCATACCAAAGATTAAAAGCATAGCTCCAAAAAGGAACATAACCATAACTCCGGGTAAGACAGGAGAGAGGGAAATTGAAAGCAACAAAACTATTGCGCAAATCGGTAAAACCGAATGTAACGCCTCGTTGATAGAGCCATATAATTGACGCATAAAAGTCCCTCCTCACAAGAAAAATCATATTGCTTTAATTATACTATAATTAAAAGAAAAAAACAACAGAATTTTTGCATTTCCATAATATTTACAATTTTCTACAAATTTCTTGACGGTTTATCATATGTTTGTTATAATTAGATTAGAAAAAACGAAGGGAGGAGCTTGATGAACGAGTATTATAGCTCAGGTGAGTATAATCACTTTGAGGAGCAAAAGGTGTTCAGTGCCGAGTTTTACAATAAAACCAAGGATGTAAATAATACCGGGGCGGAGCTGTGTCGAGATGGGCACGAGCATAAGCCGGAAATAACAAAAAGCAGAAAAAAATCCAACTCCTCTAATCCGTTTAAGAGGCTGGTTGAAAAAATGACCACATCTGCCACATCAATTGCCACTTCTGTGGCATCAACTGTGGTTGTGGCGGCAGCTTCTGTGGTGGTTTGCCTTAATATATTATCGCCTACTCCAAAGCTTGAGGTTACAGACCTTAACGTAGGTAATGATTATGTTGAATATAACGTGGCGGTAGATGAGCTTAGTGAAGACGTCGATTACAGCTTAGTAGTGGAAAATAATTATCACACCTTTGAATATCCTGTGGAGGATGAAGGGGAATATAATGGACTTGTGACAGGCTTGAAGCCCGGCTTGGTATACACCCTTTCCTTGGTAGGACAGACTGAGAATGAAAAAAGCACATATCACGAAAACAAATTTTACACCACAAATATCGACACTGTGTCCGCTGTTTTTGACGTGACAATAGAAAAGAGTGCACTTAAAGGTGTGGCAGACATAGCATATTCTGTGTATGTGTCGGATTCCTACAAGCGAGGTAGCGAATACTTCCTTGAAATAATAAATCAAGGGCAGAGCTACTACGTGGATAATATATTAACAAATGGTTACTTTACAGGAATAGCACATGGCGTACCAAGGGGACAAAACATAATTTCTGTTAAAGGAACTGTTGACGGACAGATCACGGTAATCGGAGAATATATATTAATGAACGAAATAACTCCTGAGCCGTTGCCGAAGCCGCCGATTGTAGAACCGCCGATTGTAGAACCGCCGATTGTGGAACCGCCGATTGTAGAACCACCTGAGGAAATTCCTTATGTGGAGCTTTCGGAGCTTGTGCCAACAGGAATCAATAGTTACGATATCAACTATATTTTCCACGAGAAAAGCCCTGATAGCTTTGCAACAATGTATTTCTATTACTATGGCCCACAGGGAGAAACCACAGACGAGAGACAGCTTTATTACGAATCCGTCGGCAACTGGAGCAGTGAATATGTAGAGCTTCCAAATGGCTGTACTTCTCTCAAGATAATGGTAACCGTCAGTGAAATAGGTGAAACAGGCGACCCTGTGGATGTTTTTACCACAGAAAAGACCTTTGAATTTACAAATGGATTGGTTGTTAGCCCTTGGGTTGATATTGAAAGCGGTATGACCTACCTTGATGTTTACGGTAATCTTCCTGCTGACTCGAAAATTGCGATAACAGATAAGCTAAGCGGTGAAACTCTGGAATTCCCTATTTACGATGAAAGCTACAGGTGTTTCATTAGAAGAGTTGAGTGGAAATCCAAGAAGGATGTGGTCGAGTATTCCTATTGTGTTGCAGATGTATCTGGAGAAATCATCGACAATGGCGGTGAGTTTAATGTTGATTACACAGTAGGAAAAAGCGAGTACACTTTCAACTACAGAAATCCGGGAGACGCACTGGTGACGTACAATGGTGACGGAACGATGAATGTATATATTTATGTCGAATTTTCAAGTGACGACCCTGACTTATTCTGTGAGTTAACCTTAGATAAGGTGTATAGGCTAAAGAGTTACATTTTTGTCATTGAGGATGTTGCCTTTGACGCCTATGGGCTCACATACCGAATATGCAAGGAAATAGATGGAGTGATATACGTAATGTATAGCGTGACGCCATCCGGCGCTGTAGGAGAGCAGCCGTACATTGATTATGGTACATTCTTTAACGGAATTAATGCAACCCTTACACTCTCACAAAATACCCAATGTGACTTCGACAATATCCGCTTTGTTTCATCAAACGGAGAGGAAGTAACGGTAAGCAGAGACTCCGTAGCATTAGACCCGGAAAGCGGATATTACATAATTGAAGCAAGCTTTGAAAACATGGCTGAAACTGCAAGCGCATACATATATGTAAAGCCGGGAACGGGGTCGCTGGATTACGATAATATAGTAAGCAGCATAGAGATAAAGGGCTCGGAATATCGTCTATGTATCATTGAAATAGAATAAAGGAGCAAAAATATGGAAAATAAAAAAAGTAAAAAAGTAATTTTTTGGATAGAAATGGCTGTGCTGGCGCTTTTTGTGATAGCATTTATTACTTGTATAATAATAGAGCTGGCAGCCCCGGATTCCGCAATTTCCATTTGGATGAAGGAGAATGTTTGGGACGTTACAAAAACAGGCGCGACTATAAAGGAACATATCCCCGTGCTTATCAACAGCTTGATTTACATAGTCTTGGTTTATGCGATTTGCAAGCTGATAAGACTGTTCTTTAAGGCGAGAATGAAAAAGAGCAACCGAACAAAAACAATTTTTGCTCTGTTGGACGGCTTTGTTAAATATGCTTGCGCTATTGCCATTATAATTTTGATTTTAAGGGCTTGCGGTGTTGACACCACTGCGTTGATTGCATCCGTTGGAGTTTTAACTCTTGTTGTCGGTCTTGGTGCCCAGCCTCTTATTGCTGACATAATTGCAGGTATATTTATTATCTTTGAAAACGAGTACAATGTGGGCGAGATAATTTCTATTAACAACTTTCGTGGCACGGTAATCGAAATAGGTATTCGCTCAACAAAGCTGCTTGACGCAGCGGGAAACATACTTATAATTAACAATAGCACCATTGGTGATGTGGTTAATTTGTCAAGAGAGCTTTCCTTAGCGGTGGCAGATTGCGACTTCCCGTATGATGTACCGCTTGAGCTTATTGAAAATTTAATTAAATCAAATCTTGAAAGAATTAAAAGAAACATCCCCGATATTGTAGAAGGACCGTACTACAAGGGCGTTTGTATGTACAAGGATTCTAATGTGACTGTAAAAATTGTTGCCAAGTGCGAAGAGGAGTTCCGTTTCCAGGTTGAGAGAGATTTACTGCGTGAATACAGGATGATTTTGAAGGAGAACGATATCGATATTGCGTTCCCACAGGTAGTTCTCAATTACCCCGAGGAAAAGGAATATCATACCAGTGAGCTTGCAAAGCTAAGGGCGGACAAGTTTCACTCAGACCAAAGAGAAGCTTCGCAGGATTTAGAGGAACAACAAAGCTAAAAAAGTCGGCAATTGCCGACTTTTTTATTGTCTGTTTGTTTCTTCTCCGATTGTTGAGTGTTCATAATGTCCCGGGTAAAAGGTAACATCCTTGTCCATCCTATAAAGACGGCGTAGGGATTCATAAAGCGCTTGCATATCTCCGTATTTAAAGTCGGTACGTCCGTAGCTTCTTTTGAAAAGAGTGTCCCCTGTGAACATTATTTTGTGCTTTGCATCATAAAGGCAGATGCCTCCGGGAGTATGCCCCGGAGTGTGTAAAACTTCAAAATTCATACACTCCTCGCCACTTTTTCCGCCTAAAGTGAGAAAATCGCCTTCCTTCACATAGGTATAATTGCAGCTATATGCACGAGAGGCGCCAATGTATGGTGAGAGGTTTGCCTCCGGGTCAAAAAGAACGAGCCTTTCCTCCTCGTGACATACAATTTTAGCACCCTTAAATACCCTTTCGTATTCCTCAACGTAGTGAGCGTGGTCGAAATGTCCGTGTGTTAAAACAACATATTTGACTGATAAATTGTTTTCTGAAATAAATGGTAGTATAACCTGTGGGTCAACGCCACAGTCGATAATTATACATTCAAGGGAGCCTTTCTCCCAAACAACGAATGTGTTGGTTTCAAGCAAGCCACAGGAAAAAATTTTTATCATAATCGCCTCCGAAATAGATTGTAATACAAATTTTACACTAATTTTTTTGATTAGTCAAGTCATAAAACAGTTGACAATCATTTTATCTTGTGTTATACTATGCGGTGAATAAATATTATCTATATATTATATGGAGGTTTAAAATGAGCGAGCAGATAAACGAGCTAAAAAGCCAGCTTGATACTCAGCTTAGCCAGGCGTCAAGCACACAGGAAATAGAAAATATCCGTGTTGCTTATCTTGGTAAAAACGGTTCAATAACCGAGCTTTTGAAGAAAATGGGCGGCTTGTCCCCTGAGGAGAAAAAGACCTTTGGCCAGGCGGTTAACGTTCTCAAAAATTACGCTACCGAGGCTATTGCAGGCAAGATAGAGGAGCTTAATAAAATTGAGCTTGAAAGGGAGCTTAATTCCTTGCCCGAGATTGATTTGAGCGTGCCGACACATTTGGTAAAGGGCTCATATCACCCAATTACACTTGTACAGCGCCATTGCGAAAATGTGTTCCGTACAATGGGCTTTAATATTGAGGATTACAGTGAGGTTGTTACTGACTATGAGTGCTTTGAGGCGCTTAATATTCCAAAGTTCCACCCTGCCCGCGATATGCAGGACACCTATTATTTGGAAAACGGTCAGCTTTTGAAATCCCATACCTCTGCGGCTCAAAATGCGATTTATAAAAAGTACAAGGATGCGCTCATTAACGAGGGCAGACCTATCCGCGCTATCTTCCCCGGCAGATGCTTCAGAAATGAGTCAACAGACGCGTGTCACGAAAACACCTTCTTCCAGATGGAAGGCGTTATGGTTGATAAGAATATATCTATCTCCAACCTCATTTTCTTTATGAAAACAATGCTTTCAGAGGTTTTCCAAAGAGATTTGAAGGTTAGACTTCGCCCCGGATTTTTCCCATTCGTTGAGCCTGGCTTTGAGCTTGATATTAGCTGCGCCATTTGTGGCGGTGAGGGCTGCCCCTCCTGTAAGCACAGCGGTTGGCTTGAGCTTTGCCCCTGCGGTATGATTCATCCAAACGTATTAAAGGAGGGCGGTATTGACCCTGACGAATATACAGGCTTTGCCTTTGGTCTTGGTCTTACCCGTCTTGCAATGATGAAATACGGTGTTAAGGACATCCGTGACTTGAATAGCGGAAATTTAACAAGCCTTGACCAATTTACCGACGACAAATAAGGAGGAGAGAAGATATGCTTATTTCAATGAATTGGATCTCTGATTTTGTAGATCTCAAAGGCGTTGACCTGAACGCACTTATTCAAAAGTTCTCTCTTTCCACTGCCGAGGTTGAGAATGAGATTTTTTATAAGGGAAGTGACCTTTCTGGCGTTGTAGTTGCGGAAATCAAGAGCGTAGAGGAGCATCCAAAGTCAAAGAAGCTCCACCTTTTAAAGGTTGATATTGGCGAGAGCGAGCTTGTTGACGTTGTTTGCGGCGCGCCAAATGTACGCGTTGGTATGAGAACTGCCTTTGCTAAGCTTGGTGCACAAATTGGCGACATTACTATTGCTCCCCGTGACTTGGCAGGCTATACCTCCCACGGTATGTGCTGCTCTGAAAAGGAGCTTGGCATAAGCGACGAAAACAACGGTATTATGGAAATTTTCGAGGATGTGGCACTTGGCACAGATTTGAAGGAAATTTACCAAATAGACGATATTGTTTTCGAGGTTGATAACAAGTCCTTGACAAACCGTCCTGACCTTTGGGGTCACTACGGTATCGCCCGCGAAATAGCAACCCTTTGCGGAAGAGAGCTAAAGCCACTTCCAAAGGCAGATTTGACAGTATATAACAATCTTCCTAAGATTGACTTGAAGATTGAGGACTCGCTTTGCCACAGATATTCTTGCTTGCAATTTGAGAATATTACAAGACATATAAGCCCTGTTAATATGCGCATACGCCTTTTCTACTGCGGTATGCGTGCTATCAACTTCTTGGCTGACATTACAAACTACATTATGCTTGAAATGGGTCAGCCAATGCACGCCTTTGACTCACGCAAGGTTGAAAAGATTAGAATTAAGCGCTTTGACAAGCCCTTTACCTTCAAAACTCTTGATGGTGTTGAACGTAATATTGATGAAAATACACTTATGATTTGCAACGACAATTCTCCTGTTGCCATTGCAGGTATTATGGGTGGCTTGGATTCTGAAATAGTTGAGGACACAAGCTCCTTGACTCTTGAGTCTGCTACCTTTGACGCTTCCTCAGTAAGAAAAAGCTCTTCTCGTTTAGCGCACAGAACAGATGCTTCCCAGCGCTACGAAAAGAGCCTAGACCCTGAATTGACTGTTGCCGCTATTGAAAGATTTGTTAAAATTCTTTCTGACTTTGACGGCGGTGTGCGTGTAACCTCATCCTTGACAGACGAGTACGCGTATAAGTACGACAAGGTAACCCTTTCCTTTGACAAGGCGTTTGTTAACAAGTACACAGGTATTGAAATTTCCAATGATACAATAGTTAACACCTTAACTGCCCTTGGCTTTGGCGTTAAGCTTGAAAATGATAGCTTTACAGTTGACGTTCCGTCCTGGAGAGCAACTAAGGACGTTACCTTGAAGGCTGACATCATTGAAGAAATTACCCGTATTTACGGCTACGACAACTTTAATATCAACACAACGGTAGCTCCCTTGTTCCCTGTACGCGCATTTGTTGAAAAGACAACGGATGAGCAGGTTAAGGACATTTTGGTTAAGTCCTTTGGCTTGCACGAGGTACATTCTTACATTTGGGCATATACTGATGAGCAAAAGAAGCTTGGCATCGAGATTGAAAACAATATCAAGCTTTTGAATGCAACTAACCCTAACATAGAAATTATCAGAAAATCAATGGTACCAAACCAGCTTTGCCAGGTTAAGACAAATACCTCTTATGCATCTGACTTCGGTATCTTTGAAATTGCAAGAGTAGTAAACGGACTTAAGGAAAACGGTCTTTGCAATGAGGAAAAGAAGCTTTGCGTAACACTTTTCTCAAAGACAAAGAGTGTAACCGAGCTTTACTATGAGCTTGCAAGTATGCTTTCAAGCGTAGTTGACGACGTTAAACATCAGTGCCTTGAGTATAAGAGCGCTGTTCCTGCTCTTAACTACATTCACCCAAGAAACTACAATGAAATTCTATGCGGTGGTGTTTCTCTTGGTTATATCGGTATTGTACATCCAACAGTTTCCAAGAAGATTGACAAGCGCGCAAGCGTTGTGTTTCTTGAGATTGATATGGATAAGCTTGTAAGCGTAGAGAATAAGGGTATTCATTACGTAGAAGCTCCTAAGTATCCTACAATTGACGTGGACGTTACATTTGTTTGCAACAAGTACGCTCCAATTGCGCAGGCAATTAAAGAGGTTAACTCTGCCCTTATCAAGAAGGAAGCAGTTGTTGATACCTATGAGGATGAAAACGGTAAATCTATCACCGTACGCATAACCTTTATGCACGAGGAAAGAACCCTTACAAAGGATGAGGTTATGGAAATTGTTGATAAGATTATCGCAATCTTGAAAGCACAAGGAATTGAAATGAAACAGTAAAGGCTAAAAACCATCGACACGTGTCGATGGTTTTTGCCACCTAATACAATGAAAGGAGATAAGACTATGGCTATGCGCGGAAAGAATATGAATCTTGCCTTTGGTTTGGAAACCATATTTGACGATGCGGAGTTTGCAGTAGGTGACCGTGACAAGGTTGGCATTGTAGGTGTTAACGGTGCAGGCAAAACTACGCTTTTTAAGGTGCTTTTGGGCTTGCAGGAGCTTGATAGCGGTATTATCTCCACAAGTAACTATATTGGTTATTTACCGCAGGAAATTGTGGTGGAAAACGAATACCAAACGGTATGGGATTATTTGCGGGACGGCAGACCCATAAGAAAGCTTGAAAATGAGCTTAACGAAATATACGCTCGCTTGGAAACCGACCTTGAGCCTGAGGAGATGGATAGAGCCTTGCGCCGTATGGGTAAGGTGCAGGAGCTTTTGGAGTATTACGACTGCTATGATGCTGAGGATATTTTGTTCGATTTGATTGATGAAATGGGTATAGACGTTGACCTGTTGGAGCGCCCTATATGTGAGCTTTCGGGAGGACAAAAATCGAAAATGGCATTTTGTCAGCTCCTTTTCTCAAAATCCGAGCTTTTGCTTCTTGACGAGCCAACAAACCACTTGGACGTTTCAACCAAGGACTATATAACAAAATATCTCAAAAATTATAACGGTATGGTGCTTATAATCAGCCACGATGTTGATTTTTTAAATCAGATTATCAATAAAACAATGCTGATTAACAAGATAACCCACAAAATACAGATGTATGACGGAGATTATACCACCTACCAAAAGAAGTATGCCGAGGAAATGCGTGCGCGAGAGCTGACAATAGTCCAGCAGGAGAAGGAAATAAAAACCCTTGAGGAATTTGTTTTGCGCGCAAAGCAGGCGAGCCAGACAAACCACGCGCTTAAGCGTATGGGACAGGAACGTGCGCTACGCTTGGAGAAGAAGAGGGCGGAGATGTTAACTCGCTTAAAAACCTACAAGCGCGTTAAGATGGATATAACTCCAAAGAGAGAGGGAGCTAAAATCCCTCTTGAGGTGGAAAATCTTACCTTTGCTTATCCTGAGTCTAAGCCACTTTACAAGGATTTATCCTTTAAGATAAATGGTGGTGAAAGATTTTTGGTTGTGGGTGAAAACGGTGTTGGCAAATCAACCCTTTTAAAGCTGATTATGTCTATTTTACAGCCACAGGATGGCAAAATTCGGTATAATGACAAAACGGATGTTGCCTATTACGCACAGGAGCTTGAGCAGTTAGACCCAGAAAAAACAATACTCCAAAACGTTGACGGTGACAAATATACGGAATGGCAGCTTCGAGGGGCGCTTTCAAACTTCCTTTTCTACGAGGATGATGTGAACAAAAAAGTAAAGGTTCTTTCCCCCGGGGAAAAGGCCCGTGTTGCCCTTTGCAAGGTGCTTTTGCAAAAGGCTAACCTTTTAATCCTTGACGAGCCGACAAACCATTTAGACCCGGAAACGCAAAAGGTTATCGGCGGCAACTTCAATCTTTTTGAGGGTACTATAATTGTTGTTAGCCATAACCCGTCCTTTGTTGAGCAGATAGGAATTAGCCGTATGCTTATTTTACCATTTGGCAGAATCGAGGAATATTCGCACGAGCTACTTGAATATTATTATGAATTGAACACACCGGACGAGGAAAAATACTGATATGGATTTTATGTTTTTTTTAGAAAGCATCCTTTTAGGAATAGGACTTGCAATGGATGCCTTTTCCGCATCCTTGGCTAACGGTCTTAGTGAGCAGGGGATGAAAAAGGGTAAAATGCTTGGTATAGCAGGCACCTTTGCCTTTTTCCAAGGACTAATGCCACTTATCGGTTGGATTTGCGTGCATACTATACTTGAGCAGTTTGCCGCGTTTGAAAAATGTATCCCTTGGATAGCTCTTGTGTTGCTTTCTTTTATTGGTGGCAAGATGCTATTGGACGGTATTCGCAACAGGGAAGAGTGTGAGCTACACAAGGTAGGAATTGCCGCTTTGCTGGTGCAAGGCGTTGCCACCTCCATTGATGCTTTGAGCGTTGGCTTTGATATTGGAGAATACGATATAGGACAGGCGCTTGTGTCTATTGGCATAATTGCTGCGATTACCTTTGCAATTTGCTATTGCGGTATTATTATCGGCAAAAAATTTGGCACAAGGCTTTCTTGTAAAGCAGCCATTTTCGGTGGTATTATTTTGATAGCAATAGGTATAGAAATTTTCTTAACGGGTATTTTAGGATGATTAAAAACGTAATTTTTGATTTTGGTCAAGTGCTTGTACACTTTGAGCCTGAATATATGGTAAGGCAATATGTAACAAATGAGGAGGACGTAAAGCTCCTTTCGGAGGTTATTTTCGACCGCCTTTATTGGGACAGGCTTGACCTTGGTACTATAACAGATGAGGAGACGATAGAGCTTTGCCGTGCAAGACTCCCTGAGCGTCTTTGGGATGTTGCTAAGAAAATTCATATGAATTGGATATATAACATACCCGAAATTGACGGTATGAAGGAGCTTATCAAATACATAAAAGAACGACACGGGGTGGGCGTTTTTGTTCTTTCGAATATATCTCATTATTTTGCAGACCACTCGAGTGAGATTGATATTTTAAGCTATTCGGACGGTAGTGTTTTTTCCGCCCGCTTAGGTATAACAAAGCCTGACCACCGCATTTTTGACCACATTTGCAAAAAGTACGGCTTGACCCCTTGCGAAACGCTTTTTGTTGACGATAGCGAGAAAAACATCAAGGCGTCAATTGAGTTTGGCTTGCAGGGCTACCTCTTTGACGGAGACAGCGAAAAATTAAGAAGATATTTTGAAGAAATTCTTTGAAAAAATATTAATATTTGATTGAACAGTATAGAAGGAGAACACAAATGAAGGTTACATTTATGGGTGCGGGTAGCACAGTTTTTTCCAAGAACGTTTTGGGCGACACAATGCTTTGCCCTGCATTTTACAATATGGAAATTGCTCTTTACGACATTGACGAGCAAAGGCTTGAGGAGTCATATCTTCTTATCTCAAAGATGAACGAAAATATAAACGAGTCAAGAGCAATTGTGAAAAAATACTTGGGGGTTGAAAATCGCAAGGAAGCTTTAAAAAATGCGGATTTCGTAGTAAATGCAATACAGGTTGGTCTTTATGACCCTTGCACAATTATCGACTTTGAAATTCCCAAAAAGTACGGTCTTCGTCAAACCATTGGTGACACACTTGGTATTGGCGGTATTTTTCGCGCCCTTCGTACAATTCACGTTTTGAAGGATTTTGCTCGCGATATGGAGGAGGTTTGTCCTAATGCTTGGTTTTTGAACTACACAAACCCTATGGCGATGCTCACAGGCTATATGTTAAGATATACAAAGGTTAAAACCATCGGTCTTTGCCACAGCGTTCAGTGCTGCTCCGAGGGACTTTTGAGGGACTTGGGTATGGAAGATAAGCTTGAGGGCAGACACGAAAAGATAGCGGGTATTAACCATATGGGTTGGCTCCTTGAAATTGCGGATAAGGACGGAAACGACCTTTACCCCGAGATTAAAAGGCGCGCAAAGGAAAAGAACGCAAAGGAAAAGCACGGCGATATGGTGCGCTATGATTACATAGATAAGCTCGGCTACTATTGTACAGAATCCAGTGAGCATAATGCAGAGTACAACTCTTTCTATATTAAGCCTAACAGAAATGATTTGATTGAAAAATTCAACATTCCTCTTGATGAATACCCACGTCGTTGCGTTAACCAAATCGCAGGCTGGCAAAAGCAGTATGAGGAGCTAATGTCGGGCGGCAAGATTGAGCATAATCGCTCCCGTGAGTACGCTTCACATATTATGGAAGCTATTTATACAAATACACCTTACAAAATTGGCGGCAATGTGCTTAACCGTGGCGTTATTCCAAACCTGCCATATGACGCTTGTGTTGAGGTGCCTTGCTTGGTTGATGGAGAGGGCATACACCCAACCTATGTAGGACCGCTTCCTACGCAACTAGCGGCTATGAACTCATCAAACATTTATGCTCAAATGCTTACAATTGAGGCTGCGCACACTATGGATAAAAGCAAGATTTATCAAGCCGCAATGATGGACCCACATACCGCAGCAGAGCTGTCAACAGACGAAATCGTAGCCCTTTGCGACGAGCTCTTCG
The DNA here is from genome assembly GCA_045532975.1 of Eubacteriales bacterium. Taxonomy (GTDB): domain Bacteria; phylum Bacillota; class Clostridia; order Oscillospirales; family CAG-272; genus RGIG2000. Next base: position 23,565 of record JAZSGX010000105.1, read on the forward strand.
AGGCTCACGAAAAAGCAGGCTATCCTGTATTTTAAATTGAATAGACAAAAAACGGACACAGTGAAGTGAACCCCATTTAGTTCACAGGGTGTCCGTTTTTTTGTTTTATATGCGATAAGCTAAATATTGAAGTGTATTGACAAAAGTGAAAACATATGGTATAATCAAAGAGTAAAGGAAGTTAGTTGATAAAACCAATTGGAAATGTCTTGGATTTTCACATACAATTGAGAAATTTGTAATAATGTATATAACGGACTATTGAGCCATTTGACAAAATTTTTCATTTGTGTCAAGTGGCTTTTTGTAATTTTTTGTTTGAGTGAGGAGAAAATTATGAAGAAAAAATTATTTTTGGCACTGATTTCGGTGGCATTAATCCTTTCCTGCTTAGGTGGATTTGCAGGATGTGGTGGTGATGGTAGCACAACTCCCAGTGGAGACAAGCCAAGTAAGCTAAATGCTCCCGTTGTTACCTTAGAGGGCAACGTGGCAAAATGGGAGGCAAATGAAAATGCCGACAAGTTCGAGATTAGCTTGGACGGCAACCTTTCCTACGTGGAAAACACCATTACATCAAAGACCTTGGAGGATGGACAGACCTTGAAGGTGCGCGCAATAGGTGACGGTCAAAATTATTCCACAAGTGATTGGAGTAACAGCGTAACCTATAACGGAGAGGGAAATACGCAAAATTCTACAAACGATTCAACAAGTGAATCAACCAACGATTCAACTAATGAATCAACCGATGAGTCAACGAATGATTCAACAAACGGTTCAACCGATGAGTCAACGAATGATTCAACAAACGGTTCAACTGATGAGTCAACGAATGATTCAACAAACGGTTCAACTGATGAGTCCACAAGCGATTCGACAAATGGTTCAACAAGCGGCTCAACTGACAGTTCAACCGATGGCTCGACTGACAATTCAACTAATAGCTCTGACGAAAAGCCAGACAACCCAGGTACAACTCCAGATAATCCAGGCACAACCCCCGATAATCCGGGTGAAAACCCAAATGATAAGCCGGGAACTGAAACAGAGGAGCCTGAATATTTGGGCATATTTGCATCCTCTGAAAAGCCCCTTCAAGAAAACGGATTACCAAACGCACTTCAACAGGCGCCGTTCTTGTTGTCTAACAGAATGTATTTAAACAGAGGGTTGAGCCACAAGGATGCGCTTTTGGAGTATTTTGCAAATGAGGAAAATCGCTTAGGCGAATATCCCGAAAAGGCTGAATACGACATATTTGGCAAGCAGGGAGAAACCGTATATATTCAAGTTTGGCTAAACAACCCAAGCCAATATACTATTCTTTCACTAAAGTTAAATGGCACAAAATATCAAATCGGCGGTAACCTTTTCTCCTTCTTTATTGAGGAAAATGGTCAGCACTACAACTGTGTATATGCGGCAGTTACGATTCCGCAAAATACCTACACCGAGTATGATTATGTTGTTAGTGAAATTGAATATATTGCAAACACCTTCATAAACGCAGACGGAACTGACGAGTTTATGAACGAAAATGATACAATCAGCATTGGCTTGCCATACAGTGGCGTGGATGTAGGCTCATCCTCCCTTGAACCAAGCGAGCTGACAACTGATAGCTATTCTGCGTCTGTAACAGTAACAGATAATGGTGAAATAGTACAAAAGAGTGGCTCTTGGCTTGGCTTTGCTATTTTTGAGGGAAGCGAAATAAAATACAACTGCGGATTGATAGTTGGCTTAAATGAAATTGACGTAACAGGCTTGGCAGAAAGCACCGAATATGCAGCGGTTGTATATGTATTTGGTGATTTACACGACGGTCAAGGCGTTGGGGCACATATTGTTTCAATGTATTACTTTACAACTAAGGGTGCAGTTGAATCCTTTGATGTGGAGGCAGGCTATTATCAGCATTGGGACTTCCCTGAAGCTGGCCAGGAAGCAGACAGCGGTCTTTCAATTAATGTCAGCCTGAGCTTAACCTCTCCAAGTGCAACCTTTGACAGGCTTGAGTTATATCGTGGTGATGAGCTTGTATATACAGACGAGGACTTTAATTATTACACAACTATTGAGGATCTTTTGGCGGAAACCACGTATCGTGTAAGAGTTTATTTCTCAGATAATGACTATTCCGAGCATTATGTTGAGGAATATGTGACAACAGGCAAGCTTGAAAAGCCTGAAATGAATATGACAGGCAAGTATGCCTTCTTGAATTCTGCCGCATTTACATTTGATTACTTGGAAAACGGATTTTCAAGAATAGCAATTGCAAAAAATGTGCGTGTTAGAATTCATCGCACAAATCTTGAAGAAATAAATATGGCTAACTACATTTTGGAGCTTTGCGATGACCCGAGTATTTTAGATAAGCTCCAAGCCGAGTATGACGCAGCCATAGAAAGAGATGACTGGGGTACTGCTGATATACTCTATCACGAAAAGCTATATTTCTATCAACGAGCTGCCGAGCTTATGAATTATGGTGATTATAGCGAATACGGTACCGATAAGGCAAGGTGGCAGGAGCTATTTGACAAGTGGAGTGTTACTATCTATCTTGGCGACGAGGATTTCTTCACAAACAACAACACCGCATACCTTATTGTACGTGACTACTTCACAAGGTTTGAGTCATCCTACGAGGCTTCCTTCGGCTATGAGATATTGGCAGATGTTAACTATAAGGATGGTCGTGGCTTTGTGGAAGCGACCTTGAGTGACAGTAGCATTAATAACTTTGAGCCTGTTAACAGCGAGGGCAATCTTGTTAGATTTGATTTCAACATAGACGGATACAAGGTAACGGTAAATCCTACAAGCTATTTAAATACAGAAAATGGAAGAAAAATAGCGACAGTTACCTTTGAGGTAGGCGTTTATGATAACAACGGTAATCTTATAGAAACCGTACATCAATCAAAGGTAATAGACTGGACGGACTTTGATGAGGAAGCATGGATTAACGCATATGTGTGCGCTATGAAGGGCGAGGCAATCACACCAAGCGAGGATAAAATCATTGAATTCTTTGGTTGGAGAGCAATATTTGAAAAGCTCTTAGGTCTTGACTTTGGTCAAGAGGATGACTTTGTCGGTGGTGGTGACGGTACAACAAGCGAGGACGTGGTTGTTGGCGGTGACGGAAGCGTAGTTTATCCTAGCTTTGGCAGAGGAGAAAAGAATATTGCCAACCTTGATGAGCGTGAGCTTCTAAGAGCGCTTATGCAATATGAGTACCCTGATTGGTATGAGTATAGCTTTAAGACAAAAATGCTTGAGTCCTTTATGTATGACGAGTATTATTATGACCTGACAAGCGGTTGTGATACTGAGGAGGAAAAGCTGAATGCCTTGATTGACGGCGCACTTAACAGCACAATTATCAGGGTAATTAACGATTGTGCAAGCGGTATTCAGCATTACCTTACTTGGTTTGGCAAGGACACAGACGAAATTTACACAGGCTTCCTTTATGAAATGGAAAGGTACATTGAAGAAACAGGCAAGGTAATAAATGTTAACTGGGAAGAGTCATACCGCAGAATTATGATGTTTGAGGACTTTGACACCTTCTATCCCTTTGGCAATTTTGAAACCTTTGAGGTTGAAATAAGCCCGGATAAATATCCCGTAGGCAAGTACCGCGTTGGTGTTTCTTTCCGCTTTGACAGCTATGAAGAGAACTACTATGAGCATAGATATTCAAATGTCATTTATATAACAGGCAATCTTCCTGTGCCAACCATTGAGATTAGTAATGACGGTTATGTTGAAAACTTTAAAGCAGACACGATAGATTTCTGGGATTACCACTACGAGGTTGAAATTAAAAATGCACAAGGTGTGGTTATCTTTAGCGGAAACAGAGATGGTTTGACTGAGGGTAGCAACCGCTTGTATCAAGGCTATACCATAAGAGCGCGCGCGGTTATGAACGACGGAGCCTACAGTAACATTTACGTGGGTGACAGTGATTGGAGCCAATGGATTAGCTTTGACGGTATTAAGCTTGAGGTGTCTGACCTTGATTATTCAATGTATAATGGTGGCGTGACCTGGTACGGTTATTCCGACTATATTTCCCACTTCGTTGTTATTATCAACGAGGGTGTTGGCAGAACCGTTTCGAGAGACGGCGACCACTTCACAGCGCTTAAAAACGGAGACACAATAAAGGTTAAGGCTATTCCAACCGAGGAGGGCACTGCAAACGGCTACATCGAAAGCGATTGGGTAGAATATACCTGTACAGATGAAAGACAGACCTTAGGCACACCTACAAACGTAACCATAAGACCCGACTATGGCGATGTTATATGGGATGCGGTAGATAACGCCGGCTGTTATATTGTTGAAATTACAAACAAGAGTGGGGAAATCTCTAACGTGGAGGTTAGCTCTAATGTATATAGCTCCTTGGAAATAGGCGCAACTTACAGAATAAGAGCTAAGACATATAATGAAGATTTAAAGAGCGGTGATTTTTCAGAGCCGGTTACCTACACAGTAAAGCTTAGCAACCCTGAGCTTTCAAAGGTAAACTCAACTATGATAATCTGGACGAGCGTTGCTTATGCAGATGGCTATTACTACAAAATAGGTGAAAACGGTGTAGTAGAGACAGCAAAAGCTCCACGCCTCTATTTGGAGGATATTAAAATGTCCGTGGGAGAAAGCTTATACGTTCAAGCCTATGCCGAAGGTTGTGAAAGCAGCGATTGGGTATTAATCTACACAAAAGAGCAATAATTAATAAAAAAAGATGGCAAAAGCCATCTTTTTTTACCTTGTGTCTTGTATTTGGTACAGTAAATGTTTGAAAATTATAAATTCATATGCTATACTGTAAACAGAAAGAGGTGATTTTATGGCACTTGATTTGAATGGAAAATTAGTAGTTGGTATTTCCTCTCGCGCACTTTTTGACTTGGAGGAGGAAAACAAAATATTCGAGGAGCAGGGCTTGGAGGCATACTCCAAATATCAAGAGGAGCACGAAAACGAAATTTTAAAGCCGGGCACAGCCTTTCCGTTGATAAAGGCACTTCACAATCTTAATTGCGGAGAGAAAAAGCTAACCGAAATTATAGTTATGTCTAAAAACAGTACGTCGACAAGTATGCGTATTTTTAATTCCATAAAGCATTACGGTCTTGATATTTCACGCGCCGCTTTGGTTAGCGGAATGTCTATCGCTCCATATCTAACTGCCTTTAAAACGGATTTGTTTTTGTCTGCCTCGGAAAGTGATGTGCAAGAGGCGATAAATGCCAATATTGCCGCAGGTATAATTTGCACAAGCAAGGGCTTGCCAATCGACCCGAACGAGGAAATTTCGCAAATAAGAATAGCTTTTGACGGAGATGCGGTAATTTTTTCTGATGAAAGTGAGAAAATATATAAAGAAAAGGGTATGGCTGCCTTTGCCGAGCACGAGGAGAAAAACGCAAAAAATCCACTACCCGAGGGTCCCTTTGCCAAGCTTTTAAAAACTATTTCCTTGGTGCAAAGAGATTTTGACGGTAAGGAGCCAATTCCTATAAGAACTGCTTTGGTAACTGCTAGAAATGCCCCGGCTCACGAAAGAGTAATAAGAACTCTGCGGGCTTGGGACGTACGTATAGATGAGGCGTTTTTCTTAGGCGGAATTGAAAAGAGCGCGGTATTGAAAGCCTTTGGCGCGCACATTTTCTTTGACGACCAAACGGTCCACACGGACCCTGCGTCAAAATTAGTGCCTGCCGCACGAGTACCGTATAAGAAAATGCAAAAAGCATAATGCGAAAATATGTAGGGGAGGGGCTAGCCCTCCCTTATTTATTGCTTTACAAATTGATAAGATTGGTGTATAATATAGATATAAAAAACAAGCGAGGTATTTGTATGGTAAATATAGGAGATAAAGCGCCGAATTTTACATTGAACGATAAAAACGGACAAGCGGTTTCATTAAGCGATTTTATGGGCAAAAAGGTAGTTTTATATTTCTACCCAAAGGACAACACCCCAGGCTGTACAAGACAAGCGTGCGCCTTTGCGGGCTTGTATCAAGAGTTTGAGAGAAAGGGAATTGTTGTCATAGGTATTAGCAAGGACAGTGTTGCCTCTCACCAAAAATTTGCGGAAAAATATAATTTGCCGTTTATTTTAGTTGCCGACCCCGAAAGAGTAGCTATTGAAGCCTATGGCGTATGGCAGGAAAAGAAAATGTGCGGCAAGGTTGGTATGGGCGTTGTGCGCACCACCTTTATAATTGACGAGGACGGAAAAATAGCCAAAGTGATGCACAAGGTTAAACCCGACACCAATGCGCAGGAAATTTTAAACGAGCTATAAAAAAGATTGCGAGCATAATGCTCGCAATCTTTTTTATAGTTATAATTCAATTTCGGCAACCACCGCATTATGGTCGGAGTAATATTTACCGTTTACGGGAAAATCCTCGACCCTGTATGCGTTTTTACATATTCCGTCGGTAAATATGTAATCAATTTTTAGTTGCCTTTCAATGGGACGCTTGCCAAAATCATGGAAGGTGGGTCCTAAGTCAGCGGTGCAATCAACACATCCCCTGTGGCTAAGCTTGTTGGTTATAAGCTTGATTTCAGGAGTGCTTGGCAAGGCATTAAAATCACCTGCTAAAATGAAATGCTCCTTGTATGCATCAAGGTCGCGGCAAAGCTGCTCCGCCTCTAACACGCGTGCCTTTGCCCCCTCGTGGTCTAAGTGAGTGTTGATAAACCTAAATGGCTTTTCAATATCGTTGTGCTTTAAAAGGATTGACGTGTACATTCTTGGGCAGCCGCTTTGGTCAACACCGTATCTGCTACCGGGGACGCTTGGAGTTTCGGAAAGCCAAACACTGTTAACCTCAATTAGCTCAAAAACATCCGTCTTGAAAGCAATAAACATAGCTTCGCCGTGATAGCTTGTATCTCTGCCGCAGCCAACGGTTGTGTAGCCCTTTAAATTTTCGCGTATGGTTTTTCTCATAGAGTCCAAAACCTCTTGGAAGCCGATTATATCAGGGCTTTCCTTTTCAATTGTTTCAACAACCCTGTCAATGCGGTTGGAAAACGCATTGATTCCGTCTCCCGGGTTGTCGTATCTTAAATTAAAAGACATTACTTTCATTTTTTGTCTCCTTTTTCATATTGTTATTGTCGCATCTTTTGTGTCTTTACTAAATGAAACGTGTTGGGCTATTTTAGAGGTGTTTGATGTTATCTCTATTTCGTATTCTCCGAAAAATCCGCGAAAATCCACACGTCCTTCGGTATTTGTTGATGCTTCGTGTTCTGTATGCCATATTTTGTTTATTAGTTTGTCAAGGGTGAAAAAGGCAGGCTTAGGGGATAAATCAAAGCGTAAAAGACCGCCGTAATATACGTTTTCGCCAACGGTCATGTCCCCCTGCGTGCGTCGTATTTCCTCGGGGGTTGGATTTGGCACGTATGCGTAGCCGTCAACCAAATTCCAATAAATAATTTGTTCAACAGCAGGGTGAGAAAACCAAAGGGTATATAAATATTCAATCAGCTTTGCCTGTATTTCCTCATCCTCCGGGCAGCTTGAGTAAGCAGGGATTGTTACTTCTGTTATTTGTAGTGCGTTAATGAGCCTTGCATAAAAATCAAGGTAGCTATAAAGATTTGTAGGATTATAAAAACTGCTGGCGCGCTCATACTCCTCTTGTCTTTGGTAAAACATATGAAATTGCATACCGATAGCGTCAATTTCAGCCCCCATTAAAAGAGCGTTTTTAATGTACGAGTAGTATTTGGATGTTGAGCGACGTACATCACACCAGCACTCCTCGGTAGCTTCATTTACAACAAGTTGATTGGATGGAAAATACTTTTTTGCAGTTTTGAAGCACCATTCAACATAGTCATCTTCATCATAAAATGGGGTGACACCTTTCCACCAAAACATCTCGTTTGTAACCTCTATGGTGGGGATTTTATCCTTGTAGCGCTTTGCAATTTGTCTATATCTTTCTTCAAGGGCGCATTTTACCTCATCAACCGTGTAATCCTTTAGCCAGGATGGAAACAGATGCTCGTAGGCTAAGGCGTGCTCTCTTGGTTCGATTCCGTTTTCTTGGCAAAATTCCAAGCACAAGTCAATGGGAGGGCGGCGGTAATATTTTGGTGCGTTTTTGTCATAGCGTAGCTCCCCTTTGCGTGGCTCAACGGAATTCCAATAAAAGGGCAGAGTTGCCATATTAAAAATTTCCTTAAATCGGTTTTTGTATAGCTCGTTTTTCTCATCTGTTTCAAGCTCATCAAGCATAAAAAGATTAGCACCAAAGCGAAAAGCGTGATTTTTTTGCTTTATTTTTACTTTCACATCAGTCAAAGTGATACCGTTTTTGTCGGTTACGGTCACAGAAAAATTACCTTTGCGATAGGCTTCTATATTTTCCTGTACGGTAGTTTCAAAAAAATCTTTATTGTTTTCAAAAAATTTCAAGACATCATATCTGTCGTACATAAAATCACCTCAATTAATTTTATCATATTTGTTGAAAAAAAGAAAGGAAAATGTTAAAATAATAGTAACATTTTATGGGGGTGCTTTTATGAATTTTAAGACCGTAACAGAAAACAAAATTAAGTCTGCAGAAATTACAGAGATTAAAAGCGGAGAGATTAGCGAATATAAGGTTCGCATAGAGCTTTTGGAAAAATGCTCACCAAGTGTTTTTTCTATCATTTGGGAAGAGGAGCAGATAGATATGTACGGCTTTTGGTCGTCTAAATCCCACCAAAGCCACAATTTGACACCGGACTGGTATATGCGCACAAACGAGAGCAAAACGGCTTCAGGTATGCCACTTGTTTGCATTTACAATAAGTCAAACGAAAACCGTGTGACAATTGCCTTGTCAGACCCGTCGTCCCCTGCAAAAATGGCGGTTGGCGTTGTTGAGGAAAACGGTTGCTTGCGTTTCCAAATAGATTTATTTGCTCAGCTTTGCTCTGTAATGGACGAGTATGAGGTGGTAATCAGATTTGACCGCCGCAAAATTCCGTTTTATAAGGCAGTTACCGCTGTGCGCGACTGGTGGAGTGACTTAGGATACAAAAGCGCACACGTGCCAAGAGAAGCGCGCTTGCCAATGTATTCCTGCTGGTATAGCTTCCACCAAAAAACCATACCCGAGGAAATAATTTACGAGTGTAAAATTGCCAAGGAATTGGGTATGGAAACGGTTATTGTTGACGACGGTTGGCAAACTGACGACAACAGTCGCGGCTATGCGTTTTGTGGGGATTGGCACGTTTGTGAAAAGAAAATCCCTGATATGAAGGCTTTTGTTGACGAAATACATAATATCGGTATGAAATTTATGCTGTGGTTTTCCGTGCCATTCGTTGGCTTTGAGAGTGAAAACTACGAAAGGTTTAAGGGCAAATATCTCCACACCCGCCAAAAAATGAATGCAAGCGTCCTTGACCCGCGCTTCCCCGATGTGCGTGAATTTTTGGTGTCAACCTACTGTGACCACGTGGAAAAATATGGTTATGACGGATTAAAGCTTGACTTTATTGACAGCTTTTATTTGACCGAGGACAGCTCAACCGAATATGATAATATGGATTGCTTGTCAGTTGAGGAGGGCTTGCAAAAGCTCCTTTCCGAGGCAACAATGGAATTAAAGAAAATTAATCCCGAAATTCTTATTGAATTCCGTCAATCATATATTGGCCCTATCGTTAGCCAGTACGGTAATCTTTTCCGTGTAACTGACTGTCCGAATGATGCTATCTTTAACAGAATAGGCTCTCTTGATTTGCGTATAACCTCGGACAAAATCCCTGTGCACAGCGATATGCTTATGTGGAATAAGGATGACACAAACGAAAGTGTTATGTATCAGCTTCTTGCTACAATGTTCTGCGTGCCTCAAATTTCTGTGCGCTTTGACAACATAACAGAAGACCACAGAAGACTCTTGAAAGCTTACCTTGATTTTTGGCGCACTCACAGAATGACTATTTTGGAGGGCGAGCTTGATGTTTGGGGCGTAGATGCCAATTACACTATGGCGAAAGCTAAATTGGACGGGGAGAGTGTAGCTGTTTTGTATGAAAGCACCGTTTTCCCGTTTGAAAACGAAAAAGTATCGTATGTGTTTAACTCCACAGGTAAGCATGGAATTTACGTTGAAAGAAGTCGGATCGTAGCCATGT
>JAZSGX010000066.1:0-17900 GCA_045532975.1 Eubacteriales bacterium
TAACGATGCAGGCTTTACAGCTGGTGCTCCATATGTTTCCGGTGCTTCCGTAACAGCAAAGGTTGTTCGTAACGGTAAGGCAAAGTAAATTTACGTTATGAAGTACAAGGCTAAGAAGAACGAGAAGAAGAAGATCGGTCACAGACAGCCTTATACAAAGGTACAGATCGAAAAGATCGTTGGCTAATTCGGTGAAAAACTATGACTAAAGTCGTATTTTTCAAATCTAACGGAGTCTTTTGGGGCTTTGAGGAGCAGGGGCATAGGGGCTTTGCAAGTAGCGGAAATGATATTTTATGCTCAGCAATTTCAGCAATGACAATGCTTGTTATTAACTCCATTGAGGTTGCGTATGCATCCGAGGTTGACTACGAAATAGACGAAAAGACAACAAATGTACGCGTTGCCGCTCGTGGTGCGTTACCAGGCTACGAGAGTGATGAGAAAAAGAATTTCGCAATTTCCGGACTCATCATGGGCTACTACTACCAGTTAAATGACTTGGTAGAGGAGTATTACGACTACTTAGAGGTTGACGTAATTGAAAAAAAATTTGATGGTAACAAATAAACGTAAAAATTTAACGGAGGAACATATAATGTTAAGACTTGGTTTACAGTTCTTCGCTCACAAAAAGGGTGTTGGTTCTACAAAGAACGGCAGAGACAGTGAGTCTAAGCGTCTTGGTGTTAAGAAGGCAGACGGTGCAAACGTTGTTGCTGGTAACATCATTGTAAGACAAAGAGGAACAAAGATTCATCCAGGTACCAATGTTGGTATCGGTAAGGACGACACACTCTTCGCTTTGGCTGACGGTGTAGTTAAGTTTGACTACATGGCAAAGGATAAGAAGAGAGTTAACGTTTTGGCAAAGTAATTTAATTTAACTTAGATAAAAGGCGCTCGTTTTTTCGAGCGCCTTTTATCATTTTTGTAAAAAATATATATTTTATGAAAAATATCTTCACAACGCGCGCAAAATATGGTAAAATGTTAAAGAATATAAATTTTACGAGGTGTTTATGTTAGAATTGAAAAATGTTTCCTTCAAGGTTACGACCGAGGATGGGGCAGAGAAGGAAATTTTAAAGAATGTAAGCCTTAAAATAGAAGATAGATTTGTAGCAATCACAGGACCAAACGGCGGCGGTAAATCTACTCTTGCAAAAATAATTGCGGGTATTTATCCTGTTACAAGCGGTCAAATTTTCTTGGATGGAGAGGAAATTACAAATAAGTCTATAACCGAACGTGCTAAGATGGGCATCAGCTTTGCATTTCAACAGCCTGTTCGCTTCAAGGGCTTGACGGTGCGTGATTTAATTACATTGGCAGCAGGCAAGAAAATAAGCGTTACAGAGGCTTGTGCATATTTGTCCGAGGTTGGTCTTTGTGCAAGAGACTACATTGACCGTGAAATCAATTCATCCTTGTCAGGTGGAGAACTAAAGCGCATTGAAATAGCTATGATTATGGCGCGAGGCACAAAGCTTTCAGTGTTTGACGAGCCTGAGGCAGGCATTGACCTCTGGTCGTTTAATAACCTTATCAGAGTGTTTGAAAAAATGCACGAAAAGATTAACGGTAATATTATCATCATTTCTCACCAGGAAAAAATACTTGATATAGCTGACAGAATAATAGTTGTTTCCAACGGAGAGGTTACAAACTATGGCAAAAAGGAAGATATTTTGCCAACTCTTCTTCGTGGAGATTATTCAAAATTCGGCTGTGTAAAGCTATAATTAAGAAAAGTAGGGAAAATTATGGACGCTATACAAAAGGGACTCTTGGAAAAGGTAGCCGATTTACATGAGGTGCCTGAAGGAGCTTATAACATAAGAGCAAACGGTGGCTTAGGCGGTAGAAACACAACTGTTAATATTGATATCGTTACAAAGACAGATAAGCCGGGCATTGATATTATAATCAAGCCAAACACTAAAAACGAAAGCATACACATCCCTGTAATTATCAGCCAAAGCGGTATTAAGGAAATGGTGTATAATGACTTTTTCATTGGTGAAGGCGCAGACGTTACTATTGTAGCGGGCTGTGGTATTCACAATAGCGGAGACGAGGATTCCGCTCACGACGGTATTCATACCTTCTATGTTGGCAAAAACGCAAAAATCAAGTACGTTGAGCGCCATTATGGTGAGGGTGAGGGTACAGGCTCTAAGATTATGAATCCTGAAACCGTTATTGAGATAGAAGACGGTGGCTATATGGAAATGGAAACTACCCAAATTAAGGGTATAGAGTCAACCATTAGAAAGACTACCGCTAAGCTTGGTAATGACGCAAAGCTTATAATTAGGGAAAGCTTAATGACTCATGGAAAGCAGTTTGCAAAAACCGATTTTACAGTTGAGCTAAATGGTGAAAATAGTTCTGCAAATGTTATTTCTCGTTCTGTTGCAAGGGATGAGTCTTATCAAGAATTTTATTCCAATATTAAAGGAAATAATAAGTGCGCAGGACACACAGAGTGCGATGCGATTTTGATGGACAAGGCAAGAGTGGTTGCCATTCCGGAAATTTCCGCAAATCATATAGATGCAAGCTTAATTCACGAGGCGGCAATCGGTAAAATTGCAGGCGAGCAGCTAATGAAGCTTATGTCCTTAGGACTTACCGAGCAAGAGGCAGAGGAGCAAATCGTAAACGGTTTCTTGAAATGATAGACAAATGCCTAAAATGCTTGCAATTTCGTTAAAATAGAATTTAATACGAATAAAGCATATGCTAATAGTAGTTTTAAACAACTATTTATTGGCTATGCTTTTTTGTTTTATAAATTTTTGCTAACAAGCAAATACTATGTGTGTTAGATACATTAGTTTAGGAGCAGAAATGAAGGAATATTTATCTATAAACGGTGTGGAAGGCTTTAAAGAGGCGCTAAAAAGAGTAAAAGAGGCGCAGGAAAAATTTTCCACATATTCACAAGAAGCGGTTGACGAGATTTTCAAAGGCGCTGCAAAGGCGGCAAACCGCGCAAGGATACCTCTTGCAAAAATGGCGGTAGAGGAAACAGGGATGGGCGTGGTTGAGGACAAGGTGATAAAAAACCACTTAGCCGCGGAATTTATTTACAATAAATATAAGAATGAAAAGACTTGCGGAGTGATTGAAATTGACGAAGCCGGCGGGGGTGAAAAAATTGCCGTCCCCGTTGGTGTTATCGGTGCGGTAATTCCCACAACCAACCCAACCTCAACCACGATTTTTAAGGTGTTGCTTGCCTTGAAAACAAGAAACGGTATAATAATAAGCCCTCACCCGCGTGCAAAAAAATCAACTGCCGAGGCAGCAAAAATTATACTTGACGAGGCGGTAAAATTAGGCGCACCAAAGGACATTATAGCGTGGATTGAGGAGCCGAGCTTAGAGCTTACCAAATTACTTATGGAAAGCTCCGATATTATTCTTGCCACAGGTGGACCCGAAATGGTAAGGGCAGCTTATTCAAGCGGTAAGCCTTCAATCGGTGTTGGTTCAGGCAACACTCCTGCTATAATAGACGAGAGTGCCGATATTATTTTGGCGGTTAACTCAATAATTCATTCCAAAACCTTTGACAACGGTATGATTTGCGCATCCGAGCAGTCTGTAATTGTACCAAAAAGTATTTATCAAAGGGTAAAGGACGAATTTGAAAAACGCGGATGTTATTTCTTAACTGACGGGGAAACAGAAAAAATAAGAAAAATAATAATTCAAAATGGCACGTTAAACCCTAAAATTGTTGGTCAAACAGCGCAAACAATAGCGAGTTTAGCAGGGATAGAAGTTGCCCCTCAAACAAAAATTCTCATAGGTGAGGTGGATAGCACGGGCTCTGAAGAGGCGCTTGCCCACGAAAAGCTTTCTCCCGTTCTTGCAATGTACAAGGTGAGCTCCTTTGAGGTGTCCTTGGAAAAAGCCTCTGACTTGATAGAGCTTGGTGGATTAGGTCACACAACCTCGGTATTTTTAAACGAGAATTTAGCAAAGGATAAGCTTGACAGACTAAAAAGGGCAATGAAAACCTGCCGTATTCTTGTAAACACTCCATCATCCCACGGCGGCGTGGGTGACGTATATAATTTTTTGCTACCGCCCTCCTTTACCCTTGGTTGTGGTACTTGGGGTGGAAACTCCACTTCGGAAAACGTAGGGGTAAAGCACCTTTTAAACATAAAAACGGTAGCAAAAAGGAGAGAAAATATGCTTTGGTTCAGAGTACCCGAAAGAGTATATATAAAAAGAGGGTGTTTAAGGTATGCACTTGATGAAATTAGAACGGAATTACACAAAAAGCGTGCATTTATAGTAACAGACCGTTTTCTTTTTGAAAACGGCTTTACAAAGCCTGTCACCGATAAGCTTACCGAAATCGGGATAGAATACACAATTTTTTCAAATGTAGAGTCTGACCCAACTCTTGCCAGTGCAAGGGCGGGAGCAGAGAGAATGAAGGAATTTTGCCCTGACCTTATTATCGCCTTTGGCGGTGGCTCTCCTATGGATGCTGCAAAAATTATGTGGGTTTTGTACGAGCATCCAAAGGTTGATTTTAGAGATATGGCAATGCGCTTTGCCGATATTAGAAAACGTATTTATAATTTCCCCAAAATGGGCGAAAAAGCCTATTTTGTTGCAATTCCGACCTCAGCAGGCACAGGCTCGGAGGTGACACCCTTTGCGGTTATTACAGACGAGGAAAACGGTGTAAAGTACCCATTAGCGGACTATGAATTATTGCCTAATATGGCTATCGTTGATATTGATTTTCAAATGTCAGCACCAAAGAGCCTAACAGCCGCATCAGGCATAGACGCAGTTACCCACGCTCTTGAAGCCTACACGTCCGTTATGGCAACGGATTTTACCGATAGTTTAGCTTTGCGCTCGCTTAAAATGATATTTGAGTATTTGCCAAGAGCCTATGAAAACGGTCAAGACTATATAGCTCGTGAAAAAATGGCAAATGCCGCAACTATGGCGGGTATAGCCTTTGCAAACGCTTTTCTTGGTGTTTGCCATTCAATGGCGCACAAGCTGGGTGCATATCATCACTTGCCCCACGGTGTAGCAAATGCTCTTATGATAAATGAGGTTATACGCTTTAATGCCACCGAAAGACCGAATAAAATGGGTACCTTCTCACAGTATGACCATCCAATGGCGCTTCAAAAATATGGGGAAATAGCATCATATCTCGGGCTAAGCGGTGAAAATAATGAGAAAAAGGTTGAAGCTCTCATTAACTGCATTGACGACCTAAAGGAAAATGTGGGTATAAAATTTAGCATCAAGGAGTACGGGATTACAGAAAGCGACTTCATGAAAACCCTTGACGAAATGGTGGAGTTGGCCTTTGATGACCAATGCACAGGCGCAAATCCACGATATCCCTTAATGTCTGAAATCAAGCAAATGTATATAAATGCTTATTATGGAGATAAAAGAGCGAAGCAATGTTGACTTTAAAAAAATAATATTGTATAATAGTCCCGTAACGATATTCGCTACGGGACTATTTTTTAAGGAGATTACAAAATGAAAATTGTTGATATAATTAAAGGGGACAAGCCGTCCCTGTCATTTGAGGTTTTTCCGCCAAAAACCTCTGATAAATTCGATACTGTACAGTTGGCAACAGAGGAGATAGCATCACTTAAGCCTTCTTTTATGAGCGTTACCTACGGTGCAGGCGGTGGAACCAGCGAATTTACCTTGTCCATTGCAAAAAATATTCAAGAAAAATACAGTGTTCCAACACTTGCCCACTTGACTTGTGTAAATTCAACTAAAGCGGAGGTTAAAGCTCGTCTTGAAATGCTAAAAGCCAACGGAATTGAAAATATATTGGCGCTTCGCGGAGATATAACGCCCGAAAACCAAAACAGAGAAAAATGGGACTATCATTTTGCCAATGAGCTTGTAGAGGAAATTAAAAACAGTTATGATTTTTGCGTAGGCGGTGCTTGTTACCCTGAGTGCCATCCCGAGTCCGCTCATCAAAAGGAAGATATACTAAACCTTAAGCGCAAGATTGACGCAGGCTGTGAGTTTTTGACAACCCAGATGTTCTTTGATAACAATGTGCTTTATAACTATCTCTACAAAATAAGAGAGGCAGGTATTACTGTGCCTATTGTTGCGGGTATTATGCCTGTTACAAACGCAAAGCAGATTAAACGTAGCTGTGAGCTATCTAACTGCACACTCCCTCAACGCTTTAAGGCAATAGTTGACCGTTACGGAGATAATCCTGAGGCTATGAAGCAGGCGGGAATTGCCTATGCTACCGAGCAGATTATAGATTTGTTTGCTAACGGTATCAATGCGGTTCATGTTTATTCAATGAACAAGCCCGATATTGCAGAGAAAATTCAGTCCAATCTATCGGAGATTATAAAATGACAGAGATACATATGTTGTCCCTTGAGGATGCATCTGCATTAAAAATAAACCGCAACGAAGCACTTCGTTATATGGGTGTTAAGGAAGCGGATGAAAGCACCCTTGAAATGCTTGCTAAATGCGAGGAAGAAGCAAAAAAATATGCAGAGCCAAGGGCAGTATATTTGGAAACACCTATTACCTTGAAGGACAGTGAGATTGATTTCGGCTTTATGAAGGTTAAGAGCAGAAATCTTGCAAAAAATCTTGAGGGGTGCAGCGATGCTCACGTCTTTGTTGCAACAATAGGTCTTGGAGTTGAAAGGCAGTTTAAAAGAATTTCTGCAAAGTCACAAGCAAAGGCAATGGTATATAGTGCCACTTGTTCTGCCCTTGTTGAGAGCTTTTGTGACTATGTAAACAGCGAGCTTGCAAGAGGAAAGGAAACAAAGCCAAGATTTTCCTGTGGCTATGGGGACTTTTGCTTGGAGCATCAAGCGGACATTTTAAAAGCAACCGAGGCTACAAAGCGCTTGGGAGTTTATTTAACAGACTCGTATATGATGGTGCCTGTAAAAACAGTTACCGCAATAATTGGAATTAGGAGATAGAAATGAGTATTTTATCCCTTTTAGAAAAAGGATTTGTATTTTTTGACGGTGGAATGGGAACACAGCTTCAAGCAAACGGCTTGCAGCCGGGTGAGTGTCCCGAGCTTTGGAATATAACAAAGCCCGACGTCATTACCAAAATTCATAAAAGCTATTTTGAGGCAGGAGCAAACGTTGCCACTACCAATACCTTTGGTGCTAACCCTCTAAAAGTAGATAATGTTGAAGAAATTGTAACAAAGGCGGTAGAAAATGCCAAAAAAGCAACATATAGCGAAAACCAGTTTGTTGCCCTTGATATAGGACCAACAGGCAAGCTGCTAAAACCACTTGGCGACTTGGATTTTGAGGATGCCTATAACGCCTTTGCCACCACCGTAAAGGCAGGAAATACGGCAGGGTGCGACCTGATTATAATTGAAACAATGAATGACCCCTATGAATTAAAGGCGGCGGTGTTGGCGGCTAAGGAAAATTCTTCCTTGCCTGTTTTTGCCACTTTTGTTCTTGACGAAAAGGGTAAAACCGTCACAGGCTGTGATATAAGAGCTATGGTTGCGCTGTTAGAGGGATTGGGTGTTGATGCACTTGGCGTTAACTGTTCGTTGGGAGCAGAGGAGCTAAAAAAATTCGTGCCTGACCTTGTGAAGTACGCAAGCGTGCCTGTTATAGTTAATCCAAATGCAGGTATGCCCTGTGTTATAGATGGGAAAACCTGTTATGACTCTACGCCTGAAAAATTTGCATCTAACGTTACCGAAATTGCGCAAATGGGCGCGCGTGTTTTAGGCGGATGCTGCGGCACAACACCTGAGCATATAAGAGCAATAAAATCTGCCCTTGCAGATATAAAGCCTTGTGACGTGATAAAGAAAAATTATACGGTTGTTTCTTCATATTCTCACGCTTGTGCCTTTGAAGAACGCGTAGTGCTTATAGGTGAAAGAATTAACCCCACGGGTAAATCAAAGCTAAAGGCGGCTTTGCGTGAAAATAATTTGGGATACTTGGTTTCCGAGGCAATAGGCCAAGAGGAAAAGGGCGCACATATGCTTGATGTTAATGTTGGCTTGCCCGAAATTAATGAGAGCGATATGCTTGTGTTAGCTATTAGGGAGATACAGGCTGTTACCTCTTTGCCATTGCAAATTGATACCTCTGATGCTATTGCTCTTGAAAAGGCAATGCGCACATACAACGGTAAGCCTCTTGTGAATTCGGTAAACGGAAAAAAAGAGAGTATGGAGTCTGTTTTGCCGCTTGTTAAGAAATATGGCGGTGTTGTGATTGCTCTAACGCTTGACGAAAACGGTATTCCAAGCACAGCCGAGGGTAGGATAGAAATTGCTAAGCGCATTATTGATAAAGCAAGAGAGTACGGAATTGAAAAGAACGATATTATAGTTGATCCACTTTGTCTAACCGTCAGCTCGGACAAAAATGCTCCAAGCGTAACGCTGAAATCAATAGAAATGTTAAAGTCAATGGGAGTTAAAACCTCGCTCGGTATTTCAAATGTTTCCTTTGGCTTGCCGTCCCGTGATTACGTTAATTCGGTGTTCTTTGCTCACGCGCTTGCAAAGGGACTTGATGCGGTTATAATGAACCCCTATTCTACCGAAATGATGAAGGTGTATTACGCCCATAACGCTTTGATGGGTATTGATGATATGTGTGGCGAGTACATTAATTTTGCAAGCAATAATCAAGCGGTGGCTGTGTCCTCCGATACGGAAACAGTTACCCTTGAAAGAGCAATTGTAAAGGGATTAAAAAAGGAAGCGGCAGATGCTACGCGTAAGCTTTTGGAGAGCAAAAAGCCGCTTGAAATCGTTAATGAGCATATCGTTCCTGCCCTTGATAAGGTAGGCGCAGACTACGAAAGCGGAAGGGCATTTTTGCCACAGCTTTTAATGAGTGCGGAAACCGCCACCGTCGCCTTTGACGTTGTTAAAAGTGAAATCAAGGGAGAGGGCAATGCGAATAAGGGCGATATTATCTTGGCAACTGTAAAGGGAGATATACACGATATAGGCAAAAATATAGTCAAGGTTATCCTTGAAAACTATGGATATCGCGTTTATGACTTAGGTAAGGACGTATCCCCCGAGGCTGTCCTTGAATGTGCCGAAAAAACAGGTGCGACCCTAATCGGCTTGTCAGCTCTTATGACAACAACAGTGCCCGCAATGGAAGCAACAATTAAGCTTGTTAAGGAGAAAATCCCCTCTGCCAAATTTATGGTTGGCGGAGCAGTATTAACTCCCGAATACGCCCAAATGATAGGCGCAGACAACTATTCCAAGGACGCAATGGAGGCTGTCCGCTACGCAAAGCAAATTTTTAATCAATAACTAAAAAACACGCCGAATTTCTCGGCGTGCTTTTTGGTTATTAGTGGCGTATGTTACATCTTTGCGCATTTTGCATTTTAGCGCAATGCGTTAAATAGTTACTTCATTTTCACATTTCCCTGTGTCGAAAAACTCTTTAATATTGTTAATCGTTGTTTCGGCAATATTTTCAAGCGCCTCTTTTGTCAAAAAAGCTTGATGAGAGGTAACAAGAACGTTTGGCATAGAGAGGAGCACAGCCAAGGTATCGTCATCTATTATGTCGCTTGAATTATCCTCATAGAAAACCTCTGCCTCCTCCTCGTAAACGTCAAGGCAGGCTCCACCGATTTTCTTTGATTTTATGCCTTCAATCAAATCCCGTGTGTTTATGAGTGCGCCACGTGACGTGTTTACAATAACTACGCCCTTTTTCATTGTACGCATTGTGTTTTCGTTTATCATATGATAGGTGTCCTCGGTTAAAGGGCAGTGCAACGAAATGATGTCTGACTGTCTGAACAGATTTTCAAGGGTGGTGTATTCGGTATCGTCGTCATTTTTTCTGAATTTATCGTATGCAAGCACCTTCATACCAAAGCCCTTACAAATGTTAATGAAAATTCTGCCTATTTTGCCCGTGCCAACAACTCCTACAGTTTTCCCGTATAAATCAAAGCCGCAAAGTCCGTTTAAGCTGAAATTATAGCCTTTTGTCCGAATATAAGCCTTGTGAGTGCTTCTTACGTGGGTGAGTATCATAGCCATTGCATGCTCTGCCACCGCATAGGGAGAGTAGGCAGGCACACGCACAACGGTTATTTTTCCGTCCGCGTGCTTTATGTCAACGTTATTAAAGCCCGCGCATCTTAAGGCTATTAGCTTGACACCGAATGAGTAAAGCTGGTCTATAACCGTTTTGTTAATATCATCATTTACAAAAACACAAATAGCATCATATCCACGGCAAAGAGAAGCAGTATCCTCATTCAATCTCGTTTCGAAAAATTTGAACTCAATATTGTGAGATTTATATTTTTCAAAAGAATCAATATCGTATTTTTTAGTATCAAAAAAAGCAATTTTCATAATTCAATCCTTAAGCATTTTTCTTTATTATATCAAATATTGTAATTTAAATGTGTTATTTACAAAAAGTTTACAAACTAAAATTTCACAATTTAATACCTCAAATTGGCAAATTTTACAAAAAAATCAGTGGTAAATATACAAATTTCGCTATATTTATATGCCCGCGCGTATTGACAATCGCGTACGCACGTGATAAAATAATACTCGGTGACGTCTTTGCTTTAGCAAGGGTCGTTTGTTCGCCAAATGTTCTATTGAAGGAGTAAAACTATGAAAAAAGTAGCAATCATTATGGGAAGTGACAGTGACCTTCCTATTGTTGAGAAGGGCATTAATGTGTTAAAGGAGTACGGTGTTCCCTTTGAGGTTCACGTTTATTCGGCACACCGTACCCCTGTTCAGGCGGCTGAGTTTGTTAAAAATGCAAGAGCGAATGGCTTTGGCGTCATTATTGCAGCGGCAGGTATGGCGGCGCATTTGGCAGGCGCTGTTGCGGCAAACACGGTTCTTCCTGTTATCGGTATTCCTGTTTCTTGCAAGAATACAGGTGGTGTTGACGCACTTTGGTCAACGGTTCAAATGCCAAGCGGTATTCCTGTTGCGACCGTTGCAATTGACGGTGCGGCTAATGCGGCACTCTTGGCGGTTGAAATGCTTGCTTTAAGCGATGACGGTCTTTATGAAAAACTGATTAACGCAAGAAAAGCAGGAGAAGAAACCGTACTTCAAAAGAACAAGGCAATCGAAGAAAAATTCAATATTTAAGGCAAACTAAAGAAAGGCAAAAACGCTATCGGCACTTTGGTTGCCGAAAAAGCAAGGTAATTATATGGGTGTATTCGGTATAATCGGAAACGAAAAAACTAATGTTGCATCAAGTGTTTACTACGGTCTTTATGCCCTTCAGCACAGAGGACAGGAAAGCTGCGGTATCTCCGTTAATGATGACGGTATTTTCCATACACATAAGGACTCAGGCTTAGTAAATGATGTTTTTACAAGTCAGGTTCTTAGTTCTCTCGGTCAAGGCACTATGGCAATAGGTCACGTGCGCTACGGTACTCTTGGTACAAAGGCAAGAGTAAATGCGGAGCCCTTGGTTGTTAACCATACAAAGGGTCACTTGGCTATCGCTACTAACGGTAGGCTTATAAACGGCGCAGTTTTGAAGCAAGAGCTTGAATTAAAGGGTATGATTTTCCATACATCAAGCGATGCTGAAATCGTGTCTTATATGGTTATTCAAGAAAGAATAAAGTCTGCATCCATTGAGGAAGCGGTTAGCAGGGCGATGGACAAGCTTGAGGGTGGTTATTGTTTACTTATGATGTCACCCAAAAAGATTATTGCGGCAAGAGATTCTCGCGGTATGCATCCTCTTTGCTACGGTAAGCGCGAAAACGGTGAGTATGTCATCGCAAGTGAAAGCTGCGCTCTTGATTCTGTTGGAGCTACCTTTATCCGCGAGCTTGAGCCTGGCGAAATTCTTGTTTTCTCAAAGGATGGCATTAAGTCAATTAAAGACCACTGCAATAAAAAGCCTGAAGCGCTTTGTGTGTTTGAATACGTTTATACTGCGCGCCCCGACTCAAATATTGCAAATTGCTCCGTACATAAGGCAAGAAGAAACGCAGGCAAATATTTGGCAAGCGTTAAGCCCGTTGAGGCCGACATTGTTATCGGTGTTCCTGATTCCGGTCTTGATGCAGCTATCGGTTATGCACAGGCATCCGGTATTCCTTATGGCATCGGACTTATAAAGAACAAATATATTGGAAGAACATTTATTGCTCCCGGACAGGATGTACGCGAGGATAAGGTTAAAATCAAGCTTAATCCTGTAAGTGATACGGTTAAGGGCAAGAGAGTAGTCCTTGTTGACGACTCAATTGTACGCGGTACTACCTGTGCAAGAATTGTTAAGCTTCTTCGCCAAGCAGGTGCTACGGAGGTTCATTTGCGTTCATCCGCACCGAAGTTTTTGAATCCTTGCTATTACGGTACTGACGTGGATTCAAAGGAAAATTTGATTGCCTGCGTTCACACCGAGGAAGAGATTGCAACGATTGTAGGTGTTGATTCACTTGCATTCTTAAACCTTGAGGATGTTACGAAAATTGGCGCAAGCGGTACCTGTACAGGCTATTGTACAGCTTGCTTCGACGGTAACTATCCAACAGAAACCCCAACTATGGTTAAAAATAAATATGAAAATAAATTATCGGAAAGTGAGAACTAAGAGATGAAAAATTCAAGATCTGAAAGCTACGCAGCAGCGGGCGTTGACATTACAGCGGGCTACAAGGCAGTTGAGCTTATGAAAAAGCATATCGCTCGCACAAAGAACGAGGGTTGCCTTGACGATGTAGGAGGCTTTGGCGGTTGCTTTGGCTTGCCTGTTGCGGGTATGGAAGAGCCAGTGCTCGTTTCCGGTACAGACGGTTGTGGCACAAAGGTTAAAATGGCTATTTTGATGGACAAGCACGACACAATCGGTATTGACGCAGTTGCTATGTGCGTAAATGATATTATTTGCTGTGGTGCTAAGCCACTTTTCTTCCTTGACTATATTGCTTGCGGTAAGAATATTCCTGAAAAAATTGCTGCTATCGTTGGCGGTGTTGCTGAAGGATGCGTTCAATCAGGTGCTGCACTTATAGGTGGCGAAACTGCTGAACATCCGGGTATGATGCCTGTGGAAGAGTATGACCTTGCAGGCTTTGCTGTTGGTATTGTTGACAAGAAGAAAATTCTTGACAATACAAGAATGGCAGAGGGTGACGTTGTGATTGCTTTGGCATCCAGCGGCGTACACTCCAATGGCTTCTCACTTTGCCGTAAGGTATTTGATATTGACAATAATCCTGACAGTCTCTACGTTCCAAATGATGCTTTGGGCGGCAAGAGCATTGCGGAAACACTTTTGACACCTACAAGAATTTACGTTAAGTCTATCTTGGCTCTTCTTGAAAAGGTTGATGTTAAGGGCATTTCTCACATCACAGGTGGCGGCTTCTATGAGAACATTCCACGTTCCATTCCTAAGGGTCTTTCCGCTAAGGTTAATAAGAGCGCTGTTAAGATTCTTCCAATCTTTGAGCTTATTCAAAAGACAGGTAACATTCCAGAAAGAGATATGTATAACACATATAACATGGGTGTTGGCATGAGTGTCGTTGTTCCTGCTAATGAGGTTGACACAGCTCTTGAAATATTGAAGGCTAACGGTGAAACCGCATATGTTATCGGTGAAATCATTAAGGGCGACGAGGGTGTTGTTTTATGCTAAAGGCTAATGTTGCGGTTCTTGTTTCGGGCGGCGGCACAAATTTGCAGGCTCTTATAGATGCGCAAAAGAGCGGCATTATTAGTAGCGGTGAAATTAAGCTTGTTGTTGCTAACAACGCGAACGCTTATGCTCTTGAAAGAGCAAAAAATGCAGGCATTGATACCGCAGTTGTTCTTAAAAGTCAGTTAGGCTCACAGGAGGCCTTTGAAAAGGAGCTTATAAGAGTTCTTGAGGTGGCAAACACAGATTTAATTGTGCTTGCAGGCTTTATGAGCATTTTGAGCGCTGACTTTACAAACCACTTTAAGGACAGAATAATCAATGTTCATCCATCATTAATTCCATCCTTCTGTGGCAAGGGCTTTTATGGATTAAAGGTGCACGAGGCAGCTCTTGAATATGGTGTTAAGGTAAGCGGAGCAACAGTGCACTTTGTTAATGAAATTCCCGATGGTGGAAAAATAATTATGCAAAAAGCAGTTGAAATTTTGGATGATGACACCCCAGAGGTGCTTCAAAGAAGAATAATGGAGCAGGTTGAGTGGAAAATTCTTCCATTGTCCTGTGAAAAGATATGTGCAGAAATCATTAAGGAGAAAAACTAATGAATATTTACGAAATTAACGAATTGAAAAATCTTCTTTCCACAAATACATATCCGGGTAGAGGAATTGTAATTGGTAAGACAGAGGACGGCAAGAATGCGGCTATAGCATACTTTATTATGGGCAGAAGTGAAAACAGCCGCAACAGAGTATTTAAGGATGTAAATGGTGATATTTTTACAGAGCCATTTGATTTTTCAAAGGTTGAGGACCCATCCTTGATTATCTATGCTGCAATTAGAAGCTACGAGGACAAGCTTGTTGTAACTAACGGTGACCAAACAGATACTATTTACAATTTCTTGAAGGAAGGCAAGTGCTTCAAAAAGGCATTGAAGACAAGAGAGTTTGAGCCAGATTTTCCAAACTTCACTCCAAGAATTAGTGGTATTCTCAAATTTGCCGACAATGATTTTACATATCAAATGAGCATTTTGAAGAGCGCTGACGAAAAGGGTAGCGCTTGTAATAGATATTTCTATGAGTACACTCCTATAAACGGTCTTGGTCACTTTATCCACACCTATGTTTGTGACGGTAACCCAATACCTACCTTCCAGGGCGAGCCTGAAAGAGTTAAGATTTCCAATGATATTGATGCATTCACCAATGAAATTTGGGAAAATCTCAATGAAAACAACAAAATCTCCTTGTACGTTCGCTATGTAAATCTCGAAAACGGCAAGGTTGAAAACAGAATGATAAATAAGAATAAATAATCTAAGGAGTGTTGACAGATGAAAGAATTTGAACTTAAGTATGGCTGTAACCCAAATCAAAAGCCATCTAAAATCTATATGGCAAATGGAGCAGAGCTTCCTATTGAAATCCTTTGTGGAAGACCTGGTTACATTAACTTCTTGGATGCATTTAACTCTTGGCAGCTTGTTAAGGAGCTAAAGGAAGCAACAGGTATGGCTTGCGCTACATCCTTTAAGCACGTTAGCCCAACCTCCGCAGCAGTTGGCAAAAAGCTTTCCGCAAATTTAAAGAAGGCTTGCTTTGTTGATGATATCGAGGGTCTTGACGAAAGCCCGCTCGCTTGCGCATACGCAAGAGCAAGAGGTACTGACAGAATGTCATCCTTCGGTGACTGGATTGCGCTCTCTGATGTTTGCGATGCAACAACCGCAACACTTATTAAAAGAGAAATTTCCGACGGTGTAATCGCTCCTGGTTATACTGATGAAGCTTTAGAGATTTTGAAGTCTAAGAGAAAGGGTAACTACAATATTGTAAAGATTGACCCTAACTATGTTCCTGAAGTACAGGAAACAAAGCAGGTTTTCGGTATTACCTTTGAGCAGGGTAGAAACAATTTTAAAATTGACAGAGAGCTTTTGTCTGACGTAGTAACAAGGAACAAGGAATTTACTGAGGATGCGATTACAGACCTTATCATTTCCTTGATTACCTTAAAGTACACTCAGTCTAACTCCGTATGCTACGCATATGACGGACAGGCTATCGGCGTTGGCGCAGGTCAGCAATCAAGAATTCACTGCACACGCTTAGCAGGTACAAAGGCAGACACATGGCACCTCCGTCAGCACGAGAAGGTTTTGAACCTTCCATTCTTGCCAACAATTGCCCGTCCTGACAGAGATAACGTAATTGACGGTTACATTAATAAAAATGAAGAGGATGTTTGTGCAGACGGTGTATGGCAGAAGTACTTTACACGTCAGCCTGAGCCTCTAACCGCTGAGGAAGCAAGAGCATATCTTGACACAATTACAGGCGTTAGCGTTGGTTCTGACGCATTCTTCCCATTCAGCGACAATATTGAAAGAGCAAGAAAGAGCGGTGTTTCCTTTATTGCAGAGCCGGGTGGCTCTATCCGTGACGACCTTGTTATTGAATGCTGTGACAAGTACGGTATTGTAATGGCGTTTACAAAGATGAGACTTTTCCATCATTAATGAGGTGAAAGAATGAAGGTATTAGTTGTAGGTGGCGGCGGACGTGAGCACGCCATTATAAGAAAGCTAAAGGAAAGCAAAAGCGTTACTGAAATTCACGCAACCCCAGGCAATGGTGGTATGTACAAGGATGCAAAAACTGTAGCAATTGGAGCAAAGGATATTGATGCAATCGTTAAGTATGCGGTTGACAACAAGATAGATTATGCGGTAGTTGCTCCTGATGACCCCCTTGTTCTCGGTTGCGTTAACGCTCTTGAAAAGGTTGGTATCCCTGCCTTTGGTCCAAGAGCTGAAGCAGCTATTATTGAGGGCAGTAAGGTTTTCTCAAAGAACCTTATGAAAAAATACGGCATTCCAACAGCGGATTATAACGTATTTTCTGATGCTAATGAAGCCCTTGAGTTTATTAAAACCGCGCCAATTCCAACAGTAATTAAGGCGGACGGCTTGGCTCTCGGTAAGGGCGTTATTATCGCATTTACAAGAGAAGAGGCAATTGATGCTATCAACTCTGTTATGAACGATAAGAAGTTCGGCTCAAGCGGTGACAATATAGTAATTGAGGAATTTTTGGAAGGACCAGAGGTGTCTGTTCTTGCATTTACAGATGGCAAGGTGGTTAAGCCAATGATTTCTTCAATGGACCACAAGCGCGCGCTTGATAATGACCAGGGCTTGAACACGGGTGGTATGGGTACGGTTGCGCCTAACCCATATTACACCAAGGAAATTGCTGACGTTTGTATGGAAACAATTTTCTTGCCCACTATTGACGCTATGAACAAAGAGGGCAGAACCTTTAAGGGATGTCTGTACTTCGGTCTTATGCTTACAAAGAATGGTCCTAAGGTTATTGAGTACAACTGTCGCTTTGGCGACCCCGAAACACAGGTTGTTTTGCCACTTTTGGAAAGCGATTTATTTGAAATTATGCAAGCAACTACAAACGGCACCTTGGCAGACTGTGAGGTTAAGTTCTCTGACAAGCACGCTTGTTGCGTAATTATGGCATCAAAGGGTTACCCCGAAAAATATGAAAACGGATTTGAAATGGTAATTCCTGAGGACATTGAAAAGGATGTTTATGTAGCAGGCGCAAAGTATGAAAATGGCAAGCTTCTTTCAGCAGGTGGCCGTGTGCTTGGCGTTACTGACGTTAATGAAACCTTAAAGGGTGCTATCGACGGTGCTTATGCTAAGGTAAATAAAATTAAATTTGACAACGCGTTTTACCGTCACGATATTGGTGGCAGAGCGCTTTTGGCAACGGAGGGAAAATAAATGGTATATCGCATTTATGTAGAAAAGAAGGATGGCTTACAGAACGAGGCAAACGGCTTACTTTCTGAGCTTAAAACCTTCTTGGGTATTGACTCAGTTGAAAAAATCAGAATTTTCAACCGATATGATGCAGAAAACATTACAGAGGAGCTTTTTGACTATGCGGTAAAGACCGTATTTTCCGAGCCACAGCTTGATAACGCATCAAAGACAATAGATGTAGAGGGTGCAACTGTTTTTGCAACAGAGTTCTTGCCGGGTCAGTTTGACCAACGTGCTGATTCTGCCGCACAGTGTATTCAGCTTATATCTCAGGGCGAAAAGCCTACAATTCAAAGTGCAAAGGTTTATGCCCTTTACGGCAACGTAAC
>JAZSGX010000001.1:0-10303 GCA_045532975.1 Eubacteriales bacterium
CCAAGAGACCCGTTCACGGGTAGCAAATAACAACTTGCATGACTGGCAGGTCGTTTTCAAACACACTTGTGTGTAGCCAGTAGTATTAGGGCTATGCCCGAAAATGCAAAACCACCAGCTAAGCTGGTGGATTTTTATTTATAGGTAGGTTGGTGATTAGTGACAGCAGCAGGTAAGGAGTATAACAGCTAAGATGATGAGCCAGATGCACTCGTTGTCAAAAAGACCGCACAAACAGTTATTCATAGTATTACCTATTTCCATATGGAAAATTTCCTTTACAAGAATTGAGAAAGCATTTCTGCCTCTCTGTTATAATACTATGTCGAAATTTGTTTTGTGTTACGAAAAAAGATAGAAAATCTGCGCTTTGTAGGGGACGGCGTCCTCGACGTACCGCATAGTCTTAGCTCAAGGTCAGCTTGTCTGCATTTAAAAATTCGTGGGCGGCAATGGTGCTGTCACATAGCCTCCTTTCGAGGAAGGGAGGGGGACCGCAACGCACACCCGAAAAATAAGCACAGCACAGAAAAAGCGGTGGAGGGATTGTGCGTATCAGCTCAAGGTCAGCTTGTCTGCATTTAAAAATTCGTGGGCGGCAATGGTGCTGTCTGCGGGAATCGTTGCACTCTTGTGGCATTTTTTGCACTTGACAGTAACAAAATCACTATATACGTTACACTCGTACTCACCCTCGCCCTCGTTACAGCCACAGAAAATCTTGCCCTCGTCATTCAACTCATGTACAACGTAGGTCACAATTTCCACAACCTGTGGGTCGGATAGCTCGTGCTTTTTATCGTTTTTCAAGCTATCTAAGGAGTTATCTCCCAAGGCTCTTAAAATTTCTTCGTTGGAGCGCTTGATTGCATCACTCACGTTTTGCTCCTTACCGATAAAGCAAAGATCAACACCGCAAAGGGAGCAAGGAATTACAAACACGTCACTGTTAAAAAACACATCACGGGAAAGGTTATAAACGTGTGGAGAGGGACAGGCAACGCAGGGAACGGTCAAGCGGAGCTTGTCGTCGCGTAGCTTTTCCACTATCATATGGCTCTGCCCACAGCCGCACTTCAACTTGAAAAGGTCACCGCTTAATGAAAAAGCGCCAACCATACTCGTGGGAACACTGCCACAAGATGGGCATCTGTATGCAAGAGTAGTCTTTTTTTGATTTATAATCATTTTTTACCTCTATATATAAAAATATCTTTATTTTGGCTTGAACTTATGTTATACTAAATTATACATTAGAAATTCGCCCTTGTCAAGGGAGAACCTATGCTACAATTATGAATTGAAAACTGCGAAAGGAGAAAAGCCACTATGTCTGCAATATATGACAATGATTCAAACGCAATATATATAGGCGCCTCTGAGCTTTGCTCCTTTATTTACCGAGGGGGAGATTTAAGCTCCCGTCCTCAAATGGGTAACAAAAACGGCGGTACAATTGTGTCCCACCGCGCTTGGAATAAACGCCCCAATATAGTAGATGCCTATTCCTTTACTACTATTGTAGGCGGCACACCCGTGGTTGTTTACTCTTATCCCGAATGGGTAAGAGAGGAAAACGGTAAATACGTTATTGAGTGCGTATATTCGGTCCCATATTTTCTTGACGATATAAAAAACGGAGCTCTTGATTTAGCCATTACGACTGCTATCGCTACCGCATACATAGTTTGCGAAAGATACAAGCTGTTGTCAATTGAGGCGCGCGTAACCTTTTACAAGGAAGGGGACGACGAATGCCGAGAGTTTAAAGAGGTGTTGACCCGCGAGGAGCTTGCCTTATCCTTTGAGCATATTATGGAGCAGTTTACCCCTTATGCTATGATTATTAAGGAAAAGGGAAGCAAGACCCTTGCTCAGTTAGAAAAGCTACGCTTCCCCTTTGAGGGCGGCGCCCGTGAGGGTCAGCGTGACTTTATTATAGAAGCCTTTCGCTCAATTAAAGGTCACAAAAGACTTGTGGTGGAAGCACCCACAGGCACAGGCAAAACGATGGCATCACTGTACCCGGCTCTGAAAAGTGTTGGAAATGGCGAGGCAGACAAAATATTCTATTTGACAGGCAAAACTACAACCGCCTTAGCCGCTTTGAACGCTATTGATATTATGCGTGAGCAAATTCCCGACCTTCGCGCAATACACATTTCCTCAAAGGAGAAATGCTGTGTCACCTTCCCACCAAGATCAAGGCGCATTTGCGACCCCAAGCATTGCCATGTAACTCGAGGATATTTTGATAAAATCAACATGGCAATTCTGGAGCTTTTGGAAAATTACCGCACCTACACAAAGGAAATAATCGACACAGTGTCGGCCAAATATTCAGTTTGCGCCTATGAGCTTTCCTTGGAGCTTTCCGAATGGTGTGAGCTTGTTGTGTGTGATTATAACTATCTTTTTGATTTGCAGGCATATTTCAGAAGATACTTTGAAACGGTGGACGCAAGACACATATTTTTAATTGACGAAAGCCACAACCTGCCCGACAGAGCCAGGGAAATGTACTCCGCTACCTTAACCAAGGCGCAGTTTTTAAAAATTGCAGATAAGTATAACGGAAGCAAGCAATTAACGTCACCCTGTGTGGATATTTTAAATAAATTTGAGATGTTTCACGCCCTTGCAATGTCCGAAAAAATGGAATATGAGGGCAAGGTTTGTGGATTTTATATCAACAACGAGCTGCCCGACGATATTCGTGACGAGTTTGAGCTTTTCGTCCTCGGCTGTAAAAAGCTGTTTAATAAGGATAATCAAGATGACGAGCTTCACGAATTGTATATGGAAACGAAGAAGTTTCTCTCGGTATGTGATATTTTCGACAAGCGCTTCACAATGTATATAGAAGCAGTCGGCGAGGACGTTAAGGTTAGACTCTTATGTCTTGACCCCTCATTTATGCTTGACACGTGTATGAAAAAGGGAGTTTCTACCATCCTGTTTTCAGCAACCTTGACCCCACTTGAATATTTCAGCGACGTGCTTGGATGCTCAAAAACAAACACGTTGTCCCTAAAATCCCCCTTTGACCCACAAAAGCAATGCTTGATTGGAATTGACAGTGTCAGCACTCGCTTTGACGACAGAAAAAAGAATGCTGGGACCATTGCCAACATTATTCGTGCCGCAACCGCAGGCAAAAAGGGTAATTATATAGTTTATTTCCCGTCATATGCCTACTTGACAGAGGTTAAGGACATCTTTGTTGAAAAATTCCCACAGATTAACGTGACCGTTCAAAAAAAGAGTATGTCAGAGTCTGCCAAGCGCGAGTTTCTTGATTCCTTTGATGCCAAGAAGGAAGGCACACTCATTGGCTTTTGCGTTATGGGTGGCTCCTTTTCCGAGGGTATTGACCTTCGCGGAGAGCGCTTGATAGGCGCTTTGATAGTCGGCGTTGGCTTACCAACTATTTCAAGCGAATTGAATATCATTAAGGAGTATTTTGACAAAACCCGTGAGGACGGCTATGCTTACGCATATACTTACCCGGGTATGAACAAGGTAATGCAGGCGGCAGGCAGAGTAATCAGAAGTGAGGACGAAAAGGGTGTGGTAATTTTGATAGATGACCGCTTTGCCTCGGTTGAATACAAAATGATAATGCCTGAGTATTGGCGCCACATAAAATATATCGAAAATGCCCGTGACCTGTTAGGTCAAATTACAGAATTTTGGAAAAAATAACGTAAAACTATTGTAAAACGCTAAAGTTAGTGATATAATACTTTATTATTATCTTTATATAAGAGGTAAAAAATATGTTAAGAACAGCTATTAAGGAAATTTTTGCAAATCCCGAAAAATTTGCCGATAAGGAAATTACCGTTTGCGGCTGGGCGCGTACAATCCGCGCAAGTAACGCATTTGGCTTTATTGAGCTAAACGACGGTTCTTATTTCTCCAATTTGCAGGTTGTTTTTGAGGAGCAATTTTTAGATAACTATAAGGAGATAGCAAAGCAAAACGTTGGCGCTTCTCTTATCGTTAAGGGTACGCTTGTTTTAACTCCCGAGGCAAAGCAGCCCTTTGAGGTTAAGGCAACATCTGTTGAGGTTGAGGGTGCTTCCACTCCTGACTATCCACTTCAAAAGAAGAGACATACTCTTGAGTTTTTGCGTACTATCGCGCACCTTCGTCCAAGAACAAATTTGTTCTCTGCGGTTTTCCGTGTGCGCTCTGTTGCTGCATTTGCAATTCATAAGTTCTTTAACGAAAGAAACTTTGTATATGTTCACACCCCAATCATCACAGGCAGTGACTGTGAGGGTGCAGGTGAAATGTTCCGCTTAACCACCCTTGACCTTGATAATTTGCCAAGGACAGAGGACGGCAAGATAGATTTTTCAAAGGACTTTTTCGGCAAGAGCGTTAACTTAACCGTTTCCGGTCAGCTCAGCGCTGAGACTTATGCTATGGCATTTGCAAACGTATATACCTTTGGTCCTACCTTCCGTGCTGAGCGTTCCAACACAGCCCGCCACGCGGCAGAGTTCTGGATGATGGAGCCTGAAATTGCTTTTGCTGACTTGAAGGACGATATGCGCTTGGCAGAGGATATGATTAAGTACGTTGTTAAGTACGTTATGCAGGAGTGTCCTGCTGAAATCGAGTTCTTTAACAAGTTTGTTGACACAACACTTGTTGAGCGCTTGACTAACCTTGTTGAAAACGATTTCGGTCACGTTACTTACACAGAGGCTATTGAAATCCTTGAAAAGAGCGGTAAGAAGTTTGAGTATCCCGTTAAATGGGGTATCGACCTTCAAACAGAGCACGAAAGATATATCACCGAGGAGGTGTTCGGTAAGCCTGTTTTTGTAACCGACTATCCTGCTGACATTAAGGCGTTCTATATGCGCTTGAATGACGTCGGCAAGACCGTTGCCGCAATGGATATGCTCGTTCCCGGTGTAGGTGAGCTTATCGGTGGCTCTCAGCGTGAGGAAAGACTTGACTATCTTTTAAAGGCTATGGAAAAGTTCAACTTGAACGAAGAGGATTATTGGTGGTACTTAGAGCTTCGTAAGTACGGTGGCACAAAGCACGCAGGCTTTGGTCTTGGCTTTGAACGTCTTATTATGTACATTACAGGCGTTGCTAACATTCGTGACGTAGAGTCTTATCCAAGAACAACAGGCTCAGCAGAATTCTAATTTGGAATTAAATTGACTGCGTATTTCTGTGTTGTTCCTCACCCACGACCTTGACTATCGAAAAGATAGCCTTCGTCCGTGTGTTGCGGTACGCCTTGAAATACTTGTCACTTTAACCCCAAATGGGAGCGGAAAATAAAAAGGCATCGTATTTCTGTGTTGCTCCTCGTGTGCGACTTCGACGTACGCAAAGTACGTCATCACCCTCACACTGCGGTACGCCTTGAAATACTTGTCACTTTAATCCCAAACGGGAGCGGAAAATAAATTTAATAGAATAATTTTGAAGGTTAATTATGAAGAAATATAGCGAATTAACAAGAGAAGAGCTTGAGGCTTTACAAAAGGAGCTTAAGGCAAAATATAAGGAATATCAAGCAAAGGATTTGAAGCTTAACATGGCTCGCGGTAAGCCTTGTGTTGAGCAGCTTGATTTGTCTATGGGTATGATGGACGTGCTTGGTAGCACATCCGACCTTACCTGTGACGACGGTACAGACTGCCGTAACTACGGTGTTCTTGACGGTATCAAGGAGGCGCAGGAGCTTCTTGCCGATATGATGGAGGTACCGTCCGACCACATTATCATTTACGGTAACTCCAGCCTAAACGTGATGTACGATACAATCGCGCGTTCAATGTCACACGGTGTTATGGGCTCAACCCCTTGGGCGAAGCTTGATAAGGTTAAGTTTTTGTGCCCTGTTCCCGGTTATGACAGACACTTCGCAATCACACAGTATTTCGGCATTGAAATGATACCTGTTCCAATGACTCCCGAAGGACCTGATATGGACTTGGTTGAAAAGCTTGTTTCCGAGGACGAGAGCATTAAGGGTATTTGGTGCGTGCCAAAGTATTCTAACCCACAGGGCTACTCCTATTCCGACTTAACAGTACGTCGATTTGCTCGTCTTGAGCCAAAGGCGGCTGACTTTAGAATTTATTGGGACAACGCATATACAATTCACCATCTTTACGATGATGAGCAGGACCACTTGATAGAAATTTTGGCAGAGTGCAAGCGTGCGGGCAACCCCGATATGGTTTACAAGTTTGCATCAACCTCAAAGATTAGCTTCCCAGGTTCAGGTATTGCTGCTCTTGCTTCCTCAAACAACAACCTTGAGGAAATCAAAGCGCAAATGACAGTACAGACAATCGGTCACGATAAGGTTAACCAGCTCCGTCATGTACGCTTCTTCGGTGATATTCACGGTATGGTTGAGCATATGAGACGTCATGCGGACATTCTCCGTCCAAAGTTTGAGGCAGTGCTTGAAATTCTTGAGCGTGAGCTTGGCGGACTTGACATTGGTACTTGGACAAAGCCAAAGGGAGGTTACTTTATCTCCTTTGACTCCTTGGAGGGATGTGCAAAGGACATTGTTGCAAAGTGCAAAAAGGCAGGCGTTGTTATGACAGGCGCAGGCGCTACCTACCCATACGGTAAGGACCCACAGGACTCTAACATCAGAATTGCTCCGTCCTACCCACCACTTTCTGACCTTGTTATCGCAACTGAGCTATTTACCCTTTGCGTTAAGCTTTCCAGCATTGAAAAGCTTTTAAAGGAAAAAAACTAATATAAAAACTCGACCCTGTGTCGAGTTTTTTGTTGCAAAATTCAGAATTATATAGTATAATTAAGATATAAAAATCAAAGGAGAGCTTATATGGATTTTAAAATTGAAGGCAACAAATTTATAAAGGACGGCGAGGAGATAAAGATTATTTCGGGTGCTGTCCACTACTTTAGAAATATGAAGGACACCTGGCGCGACATTTTCAAGAAAATGGTTGCAATGGGGCTTAACTGTGTAGAAACCTACTGTGCTTGGAATATGCACGAAAAGAAGGTTGACGAGTTTGATTTTACGGGTAATCTTGACCTTTGCGAGTTTATCAAAACCGCAAACGAGGAGGGCTTGATGGCAATAGTCCGTCCGGGCCCGTATATTTGCGCGGAGTGGGAGTTTGGCGGCTTACCCTGGTGGCTTCAGACAATGGACGATATGGAAATCCGTTGCCAGAACAAAACCTATATGGAGAGATTTGAAAAATATCTTGCCGCAGTGTTCGACCAAATTCGCCCCTTGCTTTTCACCAACGGCGGCAATATTATTATGATGCAGTGTGAAAACGAGTACGGATATTACGGTGACGATAAGGTTTACTTAAACAAGCTATATGAAATTTACCGCAAGTACGGTATAGACGTGCCACTGTTTACCTCTGACGGTACAGGTGAGGAGGATTTGCGTGACGGTACCATAGAGGGTTGTCTTTCAACCTTGAATTTCGGCTCTCGTGTTGAGGAAAATTTCCGCGCTCACGATAAGCTTTTTCCAAGCTCTCCAAAGATGTGTATGGAAATGTGGAACGGTTGGTTTGACGCGTGGGGTGATGGCTTCCACCACACAACCAGCGCAGAGGATTATGCAAAGGTAGTTGACGATATGCTATCTCGCGGTAGCTTAAATATGTATATGCTCATAGGCGGTACTAACTTTGGCTTTACCTCAGGCGCTAACCATTATGAAAAGTTTACTCCCGATGTTACCAGCTATGACTATGACGCGCCCTTAACCGAGTGCGGAGATATTACCCCAAAGTATATGGCTTTGCGTGAGGTGATTAAAAAGCATACAGGCAAGGAGCCTCCAAAGGTCCCCGCGAACAGAGAAAAGAGAGCATACGGTAAGGTGGCTTTGACAGAGAAGGGTAGCTTCTTTGACAACCTTGCAATTCTTTCCACGCCTCAATTTTCCAACGTGCCGAAATGTATGGAAGCCTACGGACAGGGTTACGGCTACATTGCATATACAACGCGCTTAAACCGTGACTATAATAATGTAGATATCACCTTTGAAAGCTTGGGCGACAGAGCGCAAATTTACGTTAATCGGGATTTGCAGGGTATAGTTTACATAAACGATGATGAGCTTAAAGCAAAGATAACTGCAAAGGAAGGGGACACACTGACTATTCTTGTGGAGAATATGGGTAGAGCCAACTTTGGTCCTAAAATGATGCGCAAAAAGGGTATTGCAGGCAGGCTTTTGCTTGGCAGAAGAATACACTATAATTGGGATGTTTACACCTTGCCAATGGATAACCTTGATAAGGTTGTATATGGAGGCAATCCTTCCGAAAGCAGTTGCTTCTATAAGGGTAGCTTTACTGTTGACAAGGCAGCAGACACCTTCTTATACCTTGATAATTTTAAAAAGGGCTTTGTGCTAATTAATGGCTTTAATATAGGCAGATATTGGGAAATTGGTCCTCAAAGAAGCCTATATGTTCCTGCTTCACTATTGAAGGAGGGAGAGAACGAAATAGTTCTCTTTGAAAGCGACGGTATTAAGGGAGAGCCAACAGTAGAATTTAAGGATTTTACCACCTTGCAATAACAAAATCAACCGCTGCGTTTGTTAACGCGGCGGTTTTCTATAAACAAAAAAGACGCTTCGTTTGAAGCGTCTTTTGTATGTGCTAAATTAAATTATTCAGCGTCTGTATTAGCTTGAGCAGCAATCTTTTCTGCCTCAGCAAGAGTCTTCTTAGCCTCAGCAAGCTTTTCCTCAGAGGTCAAAGCTGTACCTGTGAGAACCTCCTCAGCATCTCTTGTGGAGAGATCCTTGCAGAAGATTGTTCTCAATACGATAGCTGCGATTTCAGCAACAAGCATAATGATTGCGCCAACGAGCATACCGCTGAATGCACTTTCGTTTTCCTCATAGAGGAACTTGAAGCCGTCCATACCGATAACAACTGCAGGAAGGATGTAAGCGAGCAAGTTCATAACTGCGTGAACGATGCTGTTGTCGCTAACCTTACCCTTAACGAACAAGCCAACGATACCCTTTGGACCCTCTGGCTTAACAGCGCAGCAAAGACGTCTTGCAGCCTTGTCAAGGTAGCTAACGCAACCGATAGCCAAGAGAATGTAAAGACCCATCATAACGAGAGTTGCATAATCCTCGCTTGCAATAGCGAAGCCCATGAAACGCTTGATAAAGGTTGTTGTGATGCCTGTATCGATAAGATTGAAGAAGAATACAAGGAAACCAACGATTGAAAGGATTGCAACAGGCTGTACAATGTTGAGGTACTTGAACTGTGCAGATGGATACTCACGAAGTCTTGTAGCAACAAAGTTGATGCCAACGGAAATAATAGCGAGAGTCAAGATTGTTGTAAGACCTGAGCCTGCCTTCATAACGCCCTCTTGGATAATGCACTGGAAGAGCATTACTGTAAGAGTCATAGAAAGCATAGGAGTGAGCTTGCTGGCAACTGTGCCGCTTGCGTCCTCGGGAGTCTTAATGTTTCTGAGTGCCTTGATAACAACTGCGATAGCTGCAACGATAAGCATAATCGGAATTACGAATGCCATTACGATAACGTAGAGCAAAGCAATCATTGTAAGAGCCATGTCGAAGATAACCTCGAAAGGTGGTTCACTTGGCATGTTCTCGAAGTCGAATGTGTCCATAAACACAACAGCAAGACCTGCAACTGTTACAAGGTCCTCCTTAGCCTCATCAGTGGTGAGCTGCATTTGAAGCTCTGCCTGAGCGATAGGGTCGTCAATAGCACCAATGATGTCGATAAGCATTGTGATGCTACCGATAAGCTTTGTTGTGGAAATGTCAAGGCCCTCTTCATCAAAGTCATAGTCGCCTAAGTTAAGGTCGAGCTCGTCTTCAATAAAGTTAGTAATTTTATTACCGAAGCCTTTGTCGGTTGTAAGTGTAATGATAGGTGCAGTCAAGCTGAAAATCATAGCGAGAACAACGAGGATAACGCTAATCCAAAGCTGAGCTGAGCACACTAACTTACGTGGAAGTTTGATTTGCATAACTTTCTCCTTAATATAAATAATATGTTTGCGTGTGAATACACACATTGCATTATAGCACCATAATATGCAAATGTCAACATTTTATTCCAAAATATTAAAAAAATTTGAATTGGAATTTTTAACCGTATATTTAATAAATTAAGCTGATTTGGGGCAAATATCGACACTTTGTCAGCTTTTTTGCTAAAAGATAAATTGTCAAGCTAAGTGCAACAGGAATTAACAAAAAGTTCAAACAAATCAATAGGTTTAAGATAACCAA
>JAZSGX010000103.1:0-11977 GCA_045532975.1 Eubacteriales bacterium
GGTAAGTTTATTGACACTATTATTCCTGAAGAGGAACTTCCACATACACTTACAAGCTATTCACCATGTTTCAGAAAAGAAAAGGGTGCACACGGCATTGAAGAACGTGGTGTTTACCGTATTCACCAGTTTGAAAAGCAGGAAATGATTGTTGTTTGTAAGCCCGAGGAAAGCCCTGCTTGGTTTGACAAGCTTTGGCAGAACACAGTTGACCTCTTCAGAACTCTTGATATTCCTGTAAGAACACTTGAGTGCTGCTCAGGTGACTTGGCTGACTTAAAGGTTAAGTCCATTGACGTTGAGGCTTGGTCCCCAAGACAGAAGAAGTATTTTGAGGTTGGCTCTTGCTCCAACTTGGGTGATGCGCAGGCAAGACGCTTGAAGATTAGAGTTAACGGAAAAGACGGTAAGTACTTTGCCCACACACTTAACAACACCGTTGTTGCTCCACCGAGAATGCTTATCGCTTTCCTTGAAAACAATATGAACGCTGACGGTTCCATCAACATTCCAAAGGCGCTCCAGCCATATATGGGCGGCAAAGAAAAAATTACCAAATAATTCCGCCAAAGGCATATTAGCCCTGCTTGTAAAAGTGGGGCTTTTGTATTGACATTAGATATTATTTGTAGTAAAATAATAGTGTAAAACTAATGCGTGAGGTGACGTTATGGAATACAAAATGAACATCGCGGGTCTTGACCGCGCCCTTCCCCTTTGCAAGGTAAACGACGAGCTTTATATCGGCGCTTTTGTTATTTTCGGCGACCCTGAGTTAACCTGCGCCTGCGCAACTAAGCTTCTTGAAAAGGCTCCCGAATATGACTATCTCATTACCGCCGAGGCTAAGAGCATCCCTCTTATTCACGAAATGGCGCGTCAAAACGGTAACCAAAGATATATAGTTGCAAGAAAATACCCTAAGCTTTATATGAGAGATATTTTAACAGCAAAGGTGCGCTCAATCACCACAGATAAGGTGCAAACACTTCATCTTGACGGCAACGAGGCTTCTATGATGAAGGGAAAGAGGGTTTTGATTGTTGACGACGTTATCTCAACGGGCGAATCCTTGCACGCTATTGAGGAGCTTGTTAATATGTCGGGTGGCGAAATCGTTGGCAAAATGTGTATTCTCGCCGAGGGTGATGCTATTGATCGCCCTGACATTATCTATCTTGAAAAGCTACCTTTGTTTAATGCAGACGGAACAATTAAGGCTTGATAAAACGTTAAAAGGAAGGCAAATGAAATTGCCTTCCTTT
This sequence comes from Eubacteriales bacterium, assembly GCA_045532975.1. Taxonomy (GTDB): domain Bacteria; phylum Bacillota; class Clostridia; order Oscillospirales; family CAG-272; genus RGIG2000. The sequence goes on from JAZSGX010000103.1 coordinate 1,266, forward strand.
TCCATTATTTTATTTCATTGTAGCTATAAGCGGGGGCATCACTATATACAAGACCGTTGTTAATATAACAAATGCCAACACCGTCGCTTACGTAACCGCAGTAAATAATTTTTGCATCAAGCTGCTCGGGATGTAAGCCGTCTGCATTTATGCCTGTTATCTTGATTTCAAAGGCATCGTGCTTTAAGCGGTTTGAATCTAAGACGATTACGTTTTCATTTAATTTTGTAACTGTACCATCTTCAAGAGCAAGTGGTTGCTTGCCGTCAAGCTTGCTTTCAATAGCAATAACCGCACCGTAGGAAAGAGTTACATCGTTTAACTTCTCATATTTTTCTTTCGCTTCTCTATTTATGGCAAAGCCCTGTATCATACCAACATTTATACCGCTTTCGTTTTCTGTCACAGAATAGCCCAGCATTGTAATAAGGGGGGCATATTCGAGAGTTGATTGGTCAACTATCCTGCAACCGTCATTAGTACAATCACAAACATACGAGCCGTAATCACAGAAGCTACCGTAGGATAAAGACTCAAATATAACGTGACCCTGCTTTGCCTCATATATAATTGTATCACAAGTACCACATACAAGGGCGGTTGTACAGTCAAAATCGTCAGCTTCAGGCTTGTGGTCTATGGCAGAGTAATATGTGCCCTGCTTTGTTAAGTCAACTGTATCACCGACGCACCAATTCTTTGTAAGAGTCCATTTTCCGTCAGGGGCGGAAAGCTCCGTTGCTCCCGACAAGGAACGGGCAAGAGTGCCATCCTCCTTTACCATAAACGCTTCGCTTACGGAATCATCTATATTCTTAAACACAACGGAATAAGAGGCAGAATTAAGCCTAAAGCAAGAGGATGTAACCTCTGCTACAGTACCCTCTGTAAGAGTAAATTTACCGTCAACGTTCTCTACTGTCAAGGGTAGGCTAACGGAATAGTTGGTTTCTATCAAGCCTGACACTATATTACCCTTAATGCTTGTGTTACCTGCTTGACCTATCATACCGCTATTTGCACCGCTTTGCGTATAGTAGTTACCGTAAATACTTCCGCCATAAATGTTTGCGCTACCGGTAACGTCAATAAAATAGTTTGTATAGCCATCGTCACGCCAGTTATACTGATAGTTTCCGTAGATAGAACCGCCAAACATATTTACATTTGCCGCGTAAATAAGTCTTCCCATATTGTTCTTGGTGTAACAGTTAGTAATCTCTCCACCGTAAATATTTAAGGTGGCTGCATCAATTATAGGGCCGTTTGCGTTAGAGCAATTTTCAATCCTTGCGCCATCGTAAATATTTATAACCTTGCCTGAGAGCATTGTCCAGTCGTTCTTGTCCATTCTAAGCCCTGTAAAGGTTACGTCATAAAGATTGATTGTATAGTGCCTTGTGGAAAGCATAAAAAGATTAGTATATTTTGACATATCAACCTTTAATCTACCGCCGTTTACGCCACCGTATGTAATTGAAGAGTTGCTTGGCTTAACAGTCTGATTGGTCATAAGCACGTTGCCTGTAAACGTAAGGGTACGCTCACCACCGTCGGCATAAAAAGCGATATCTACATAGTCGGCATACTTAGCGGCACCGCCATTTGTGGAGCAATTTGTCCAGTTAGCCTGTAAAATATAGGTAACTGAGGTTGTTGCAACAAATGGAGCCTTGTCAATATCAGCAGTTATGTAAATTGTATCTGCCTCATTATTATCAATAGCCTTTTGGTTTGCCTCCTTCAGCTCGTCAACCGTACCCGCGTAAAAGGTTTCAGCCGATGCCACAGTTATTAAAGTGAAAAGGCACACAAGAGTACATATTAAGGTTAAAATAATTCTCGTTTTCATAGTTTTTCTCCTATTAGCTTCTTTATAATAATGATAGCACATAACCTAAACAATGTCAAGACGTCAACAAAAAATACCGACACGTGTCGGTATTTTTTATATTAGCAAGAACATTATCGAGGTTAAAATTATCAAAAATCCAAAGTTAAACAGGCTGAATTTAATTATGTAAGACTTGGTGCCTTGTGGGTCATTCTTAGTATATTCGCGCAGGGTGATTAAGGATGCCAAGGACGCGATTAAGGTACCTACGCCGCCTATGTTAACACCGAGGAGTAATTCCTTGTAGTTAGTGGTGAATTGGGAGAGCAAAATTGCACTTGGCACGTTGCTGATAACCTGACAGGACAGGGCGCTATACAAAAGGGTGCTTTTTTCCAAAAGGAAGCTGAACACAGTGCGCACACCCTCAATTCTACCCATATTGCCTGCAAAAATAAAGAAGAAAACAAAGGTTAAAAGCAAGGGGTAGTCAACCTTTTTTAAGGCATCACAGTCTAAGAACAAAAGGGCAACGGGGATTATGATAAGTCCCATCCAATAAGGAATACCGCGGAAAACGATAACTATGGACAGGGCGAAGAGCAAGAGGTAAATAATTGTGCGTTTAATAGGCAATTCTACCTTTTCTTCCCTTAATTCAAGGGCTTCTCCCTTTACAAAAACAAGACAGCACACCGTAATCAACGCAATTGACAGGGCAAAGGGGACAACCATAATACCCATAAATTCCATTGTGGGAATTTCAAATTTACTGTAAAGATAAAGGTTTTGGGGGTTACCGAAGGGAGTTAGCATACCGCCTAAATTCGCCGCGATATTTTGCATAATAAAGGTAAACGCCATATATTTTTTCATCCCAGTTTCGTTAAGCACGAAAAAGCCAAGGGGCAAAAAGGTCAAAAGCGCCATATCGTTGGCAATGAGCATTGAGCCGATAAAGGTGATATAAACAAGGGCAAGCACGCTCATCCTTGCGGTTTTGAAAAGCTCAACTATTTTCCTTGCAAGTATGTAGAAAAATCTGATGTTCTTAAGAGCGCAAACAACCGCCAAGACACAGAAAAGACAGGTTAAGGTTTTAAAATCAAAATAATCAAGGTATGCTTTATCGGGAGTAACTATAAAAGAGGTAACAAGGGCGGCTATACAAGCTATAACCATAACTATATTCTTTTTTGCAAAGGGCTTTATTACGTCTACAAAAAGATGCTTAACGTACACTAAAAAATCGTGCCATGTGTGTTTATGGTGATGCGCCGCTGCTCTCATACACTCTCTCCTTTTGCAAAATATTTCTTGTGCATTATACTATTTTGCTTTTCTTTTGTCAAGTAGTACTTGAAATATTTTACCGTTTATAATATAATTATCTTAGTATATTTTAAGGAGATAACTATGAAAAAGGTTATTATTGTTGGAAGCTTAAATACGGATTTGGTAATTAACGCGCCCTATGCTCCTGTGGGGGGAGAGACCTTGATGGGTAGCGGATTTATGATAAATGCAGGTGGCAAGGGGGCAAACCAAGCCTATGCCACAGCCAGCTTAGGTGGAAACGCCATTATGTGCGGCTGCGTGGGGGATGACTCCTTTGGCACGGAATCCACAGAAAATTTAAAAAAGGTGGGCGTTAATACGGACTACATAAGGCGTGTGGGCGGTGTGCCAACGGGCGTTGCAGTTATAGTTGTAACCAACGGTGAAAACAGAATTATAATTGACAGCGGTGCAAACGGACATTTGGACAATAGCGACATTGACCGTGTCCTCGAGGTTGCCTGCGAAGGGGACATTTACCTGACCCAGCTTGAAAATCCCATTGACGTAATTGGCTACGGGCTAAAAAAAGCAAAGGAAAAGGGACTTTTAACCGTGCTTAACCCGGCACCTGCTAACCGAGATATTTTAAAATATGCGTCATTTGTTGACATAATTACCCCAAACGAAACAGAAAGTGAAATTTTAGGCGGTAAGGATGCACTTTTCGGCTACGGCATTAAGACAATTATAACTACTTTAGGCTCAAAGGGCTTTGAAATTGCAACACAGGGTGAGGCAAAAGTCTATCCTTGTATAAAAATTACCCCTGTTGACACCACGGCGGCAGGAGATACTGCCTGTGGCGGACTTTGTGCTAAATTAGCTGAGGGCTATTCCCTTGAAGACGCTATGAAATACGGCTCAAAGGCGGCATCCATTGCCTGCACAAGAGCAGGCGCCCAAAAATCCGTACCTACAAAGGACGAGGTTGATAATTATTAAGCGAGCATAACTGCTCGCTTATTTTTTATACGTATCCGCATTTTTACGGCGGGAGCAAGCCACCCGCCCTACGACGAGCCAATTTAGTATGCGCACGGACGAGCAATGCTCGCCCCAACGATATTCGACTTTGTATCACGAATTATTGTATTTCTGTTATCTTAGCCTCACGGGAATCGAACCCGTTTGTCTCGGAGCGATAAATCCGTGAGCCTTTGTCCGACCTTTGCCTTGAAAGTTTTTTAACTGTCTGCGCCAAAGCTCAAAAAAATCCTCTACGGATTTATTCGCTCGGAGATGCAAGCAGTTTCAAATGAGAAAATAGGTTGGATTACAAGGCAAAAAAGCGCAGGCAATTAAAAAATTGTCAAGCTTTTTTAACACAGTAAGGCAATCTATTTTCCATTTTAAACCAAATGGGTTCGTTTCCCGTGAGGCTGACAATTTGAAGTTGTTTGCCTATTTTTTGCGCATAATTAATTGTATATAGACTTCCTTTTGATACTCCATCCCATACCACTAACACTTTATCAGCCAACTCTATCATTGATTCGTTTCTCTTTAACGGTGCAGCTTTTTTATACTTATTGTAATTAGGGCGCAAAACAAGCTTGGATATTTTATGCTTATCTGCATAATCTTCTGCTATAAAATCTATACCTTTTGCTCCGCCTGTAATTATCAACTCAACATCATTTGTTATATACGGACTTATATCAAATTTCACTATACTACGTGACCCTGCTATCATCAATTTCATTTCATAGCACCTCGCTGTTTATATATACTTATATAAGTATATACTTAATTAAAGGAATTGTCAATACCATATATATTTATTAGAATATATATTGAAAAGGGGTGATGCTATGATAAGGCTAACGATTGATAAATGCTTGGAAGCTAAGGGAATTACAAGATATGAGCTTTCAAAAAGGACAGGTATTCGTTTTCAAATCATAGACAATTATTATAAAAACAAGGTTGTCAGATATGATAGCGATATTTTGAACCGCATTTGTATGGCACTTGATTGCGACATTGCCGACATTATAGAGTATTCCAAATAAAGTAAAGCGAACCCGATAGGGTTGTACCCTAAAGGACAGTTTTTCAAAATACGGCAGATCTCGAAAGGGATATGCCGTATTTTGCATTTGTGTACACAAATGCAGTGCTTGTCAGGAAAATTGTCAGGAAAATTGATAAGTTATAGGTGAACAAATAAGATCATTAGAAATATCATAGTCGTTATTTTCATACATTGGCCAAAACTCTTGTTCACTCGGGTAAATATTTTTTTGAAAATATGTTGAAAACTATTTACAATGACCTATTGAAAACACAATATAGATATGATATAATTTACTTAAATTCAGCGTTTGCTGATTTATAATCAGCATTTTGTTAATACGAATATTACAACAGGAGTGGTTGATATGTCGGTTAGTTATAAAAAACTATGGAAGATGTTGATCGATAAAGATATGAAGAAAAAAGATTTATGTATTGCCGCAGGAATAAGTCATGCTTCAATGGCGAAGCTTGGCAAAAATGAAAATGTTACAACTGATGTGCTGGTGAAAATTTGTACCGCTTTGCAGTGTGATATAGGCGATATAATCGAACTCACAAATGATAAAAAATAACTGGAGGATAAAATCTTATGAATTCTATAAAACTTCCTATAGATTTAAATGAAAGAATCGAAAGTGCAATTCAATATTTTTGGAACACAAGAAGTGGTCAAATTACTAAGCAAACCGCTCAAGGTGTACGAGATCAAGGCAACAGAGGAGCGGTTACCGGGGGAAAGCAGCTTGATGGTTTTGTTGATCTAATTTGTGATCTCTTAGTATTCAATGGTGTTCCTGAAGAATGTATTTTTACATCGTCTGATTTGGAACTCCCCGGCTACTTTCGCCCAAATAAAAAGTGGGATTTATTGGTTGTTGATGGTGACGAGCTGGTTATCGCAATAGAATTTAAGAGTCAAGTAGGTCCTTCTTTTGGAAACAATTTTAATAATCGTACAGAAGAAGCTATGGGAACCGCACTAGATATTTGGACCGCATATCGCGAAGGGGTGTTTGGAGATCAAAAAGCACCTTGGTTGGGATATTTTATGGTACTTGAAGATTGTTATAAATCCAACGAACCAGTTCGTGTTAGATCTCCCCACTTTGATGTTTTGGAAGAATTTATTGATGCATCATACAAAGAACGTTATGAGATTTTCTGCCAAAAGCTTCTTTTAGAACGTCAGTATTCTGCAGCGTGTTTTACAACGACATCTTTTTCGGAGGAAGAGATTACATACAATTTTCCTCGCGAACACCTATCATTTGAAGCTTTTGCTGTTTCTATGCTTAGTGCGGCACTCTCTCATTTTATAAGGAGATAATAATTGTGACCAACCATTTTCTTTATCATGCGGATGCGCGAGATATGAGTTATATTCCAGATAAAAGTGTACACTTGGTATTAACTTCTCCTCCATACTTTAATTTAAAAGAATATCGAAAAGGCAAAAATCAGCTCGGTATATTAGAAAACTATCAGGACTTTATCAACGAACTTGATAAGGTTTGGAAAGAGTGCTATAGAGTTTTAGTTCCTGGCGGACGTATTGTTTGTGTTGTTGGTGATGTATGCTTATCAAGAAAGAAGTATGGACGTCATGTTGTAATGCCTCTTCATTCAGATATAGCAGTTTCTTGTCGTAAAATAGGATTTGATAACTTAAACCCTATACTTTGGCATAAAATTTCAAATGCAAAATTTGAAGCAAACACTAACAGCTCTATTTTAGGAAAGCCTTATGAACCTAATGCTATCATAAAAAATGATGTTGAATACATTTTAATGGAACGAAAACCAGGGGGCTACAGACAACCAACAGAACAACAACGTATAGAAAGCAAGATGGACAGAGAAGACTTTCAAAATTGGTTTAGCCAAATTTGGGAAATGCCTGGAGCATCAACAAAAAACGGACACCCTGCACCTTTTCCGTTAGAGCTTGCTAATAGACTTGTAAAAATGTTTTCCTTTGTTGGAGACACGATTCTTGACCCTTTCTGTGGTAGCGGAACAACTATGCTCGCTGCCATAAACAACGGAAGAAATAGTTTGGGCATAGAAACTGAAGCATTTTACTGTGATTACTCAATTAAGCGTATTGAAAGCTCCCGAAATATGTTTAGTGATTATACGTTGCAATATATCGACTTAACCCAAGAGGAAGATGGATATGATGTATAACCCCCGTACCCATACCGCTTAATATAATATAGAAACCGCAGAAAAATAATCTGCGGTTTCTGCTTTTTTCTTCCGGCAGGTAAAACTGTCCTTTAGAGTGTCGCCCGATAGGTTCGCTTTTTGTTTTACGTTGTTGTATCGCACAGACAGAATGTACTTAATCTATGTTCCGGTACGCCGAGGGCGTCGTACCCTACGACGAGCCAATTTAGTATGCGCACGGGCGAGCAATGCTCACCCATACAATACAATTTTGCACTTTGCACTTTAATTTTGCACTTTGCATTTTGCATTCAAAAAGCGGTTAGCCAAGCTAACCGCTTTTTGTTATTCGTCTTTGTTTTGGTTTCTTCTTTCGAGGCTTCTGCCGTGCCAGTTAAGGATTGCAACAGCGCCGATGATAACGAGGGTAACGACAAAAATACCGAACATGCCCTTGCCGAGGAATTCAAGAGAGTCAACAAATGCTTCCCCGTCTATTTCAAATTCCATCTCCTTCATATCCTCGAAGCTTGGCTCTTCCTTGGCACCTGTGTCAGCGGATTTATCCTGTGACGCAAAGGCGGTAAGAGTGAAAACAGAACAAATAATTAAGGCTGCTAAAAGCACTGATAAGAATTTTTTCATTTTCATTTACCTCCTTATGCAAAGAATGACAAAATCAAGCCGCCTGCGATAACCGAAGCAATTTGACCGGACACGTTAACGCCGATTGAGTGCATAAGCAGGAAGTTGGAGTTGTCCTCCTCAAGACCTATCTTATGTACAACGCGGGCAGACATTGGGAATGCGGAAATACCTGCCGCGCCTATCATTGGGTTGATTTTCTTGTCCTTTGGCAAAAACAGGTTCATCAGCTTTGCTATCATAATACCGCCAAAGGTATCAAAAATGAAGGCAACCAAGCCAAGGCACATAATGAGGATTGTTTCAAATCTCAAGAACTCATTTGCTGTCATCTTGGATGCAATTGTAATGCCTAAGAAAATCGTGATAAGGTTAGCAAGAACCTTTTGCGCTGTGTCTGAGAGTGAGTTCAGCACTCCGCATTCACGAATTAAGTTACCGAACATCAAAAAGCCTATTAGGGCAACTGCGTCGGGCGCTACCAAGCCAACGATTACAGTAACTATAATTGGGAAAAGTATTTTTGTAAGCTTTGATACCTTTTTGCCTGTGTATTGCATCTTAATGCGACGCTCTTTTTTTGTTGTGCAAAGCTTAATAATCGGTGGCTGCACAAGGGGCACAAGTGCCATATATGAGTAAGCCGCCACCATAATTGCCGCTGTGTAGTTAGAGTTAAGCATATTGGCAACGAAGATTGATGTAGGACCGTCTGCCGCACCGATAATAGCAATGGATGCCGCATCGTTCATATCAAATCCCAGCAAGCTTGCCATACTGAGGGTGAAGAAAATACCGAATTGAGCCGCAGCGCCGAAAATCATCAATTTAGGGTTTGTAAGCAAAGGCTCAAAGTCAATCATAGCACCGATACCGATAAACAAAATCAGTGGGAAAAGCTCGTGAGAGTTAATACCGATTTCAAACAAGTGGTCAATAACGTCCTTAGCACCTGACTCAGGCAAGTTAACTAAAATTGCACCAAAGCCCATTGGCAAAAGAAGTGTTGGCTCCATTTCCTTTTTAATAGCCAAGAAAATAAGGAGTCCTCCGATAATCCACATAACGATCATCTTCCAACCGCCATTATCGAAGTCGAAAAGATTCATTACGTTTTCAAATAAATCCATAATTTTTTCCTTTCAATGTGAAAATTCCCGTATATTATAGCACAAAAATTTACCTTTTGTTATTTTTTGCGAAATTTTTACATTATTTTTTGAAAATATGCTCCATTGTCTTTTTAACCGCGTCTGTAATCTTTACAAAGCCAACGCCAATCAAGGTTGTTTCGATGGTGTTGTTGATTGGCTTTTGCCAACACTCATCAATTGAGCTAATACCGTTCTTCATACCCAAAATTGAGCCAACGGTTGCGCCGTTACAGTCAGTATCAAAGCCGATTTCAACAGCCATACAAATGGACTTGCCAAAGTCGTTCTCTCCCCACAAAAGTGCATAGGCAACTATCATAGCGTTGGAAATGGTGTGGCACCAATCGTGACCGTTCTTTTCGTCCCACATAGAATGAATGTAGTCATAACACTCCTGCTTAGTCTTGCCATCTTTGTACATATCAAGTATGGTCATAACGCCTTCGTACAAGCGTGATGTTTTTGGAATTTCGCCAAGACCTGCCAAAATAATTTCCTCAGCGGTATCGCAAACTGCGGCAGCGGCTATCATGGCAGAGGCAAACATTTCACCGTAAATACCGTTTTTAATATGGGAAATACAAGCATCGTTAAACGCCATTTTAGCGGCAGCCTCAGGCTTGCCCGGATTAATGTAACCGTAATAGTCACCGCGGATTTGAGCGCCAATCCACTCTCTAAACGGATTTTTATACTCTGCGGAATATGGTGGGCGGTAGCCTGCCATAAAGTTCTTAAAAGCAACACGCTCCGCTGTGCAGTAGGACTCCTTTGGCTGAAGCTTTAGCCAAGTGTCAACTACGTGGTAGGGGTTAAAGTCCTTGCCAAATCTATCAATAATAATCTGACCCATAACCGTATAGTTGGTATCGTCGTCAAAGGGCATATAGGAAACGGTATCAACCCAAGGTCTGTTAACAATCCACTTATTGTCAATGTTATTTATAAAATCATCGCCTAAATCTGCCTTTGCTATGTATCTCTTGAGAGGGAAATTGTCGGACTGCTTCAAGATTTTGTGAATATGGTAGGTGTGCATGCACTCAACAGGCTTACCGAGAAAGCATCCTGCAACTCTGCCCATCCACGCACCGTGAATTTTCTTTTCAAGCTCGCGCTTACCAAGCTTTTTCTTTGGGAGCTTGAATTTTTGGCGCAAAGCCTTAATGCCCTCAAGGTCAGATGGCTCATCATAAGCGTAGCCATCCTTGATTTTTGCGTTATATACAAGCTCAAAAATTGCGTCGGCTATCTTTTCTCTCGTTTCCCCGTCGGGAAGCTTGGAGGCAACCTCAAAAAGGTCCTTGTATGCTTCAATATCAAGACCCTCCTCAATGCTTTGGCGATATTCTGTCATAATATCACGCTGGTATGATTCCCACCAGCCCATATTGGAATAATCCTTTTTAATTTCTCTTGCCATTTCAGTATCTCCTTAAATAAAATAATACTATTTCAATTATACATTTTCCCTCTATAAAAGTCAACAAAAAACGCCGATATTTTCGGCGTTTTTACTATTTAGCCTTACGGAAATCGAACCCATTTGG
>JAZSGX010000100.1:0-5349 GCA_045532975.1 Eubacteriales bacterium
TACGAAAATCAGACAAAAAAGGCTATCACCAACAAATTTATTGAGGATGCCCTTTGCGAGTTTATAAGAGGCAAGCTTGAAATTTACTTTACGGAAAACCGCGCGCAGGCGCAGATTTTTGCAAATCAAGTGCTCATTAACAAGCGTTCAAGAGAAAGAGCAGAGGAGTCAAGAATTGACTTTAAGAAAAAGCTTGCAACATCAAGTGATTTAAGCAACAGCGTTGAAAAATTCGTTGCCTGCCGTTCTAAGGACCCCTCTGTTCGTGAGCTTTACATAGTTGAGGGTGACTCTGCTTTGACATCCTGTAAGCTTGGCAGAGATTCCGAGTTTCAGGCTATCATCCCTGTAAGAGGTAAAACTCTTAACTGTTTAAAAAGCTCCTACGATAAAATTTTCAAGAGCGACATTATCGTTGATCTATTAAAGGTTATCGGCTGTGGCGTTGAGGTTAAGACAAAGAGCAAGGACGGTATGTCTATGTTCGACCTTAACAACCTTAAGTGGCGCAGAATTATCATCTGTACCGATGCTGACGAGGACGGCTTCCAGATAAGAACCCTTATTCTTACAATGTTCTATCGCTTGCTCCCGACTCTTATTAAGGAGGGCAAGGTTTACATTGCGGAGTCGCCTCTTTACGAAATAACAGGACCGAAGGACAAGATTTACTTTGCATACAACGAGCCCGAAAAGGCGGAAATCCTTGCAAAATTAGAGGGACAGAAATACACAATTCAGCGTTCAAAGGGACTTGGTGAAAACGAGCCTGATATGATGTGGGAAACTACAATGAACCCCGAAACTCGCCGTCTTGTACAGGTTAACCCGGCAGACGAGCTTGAAACACAAAGAATTTTTGAAACTCTCTTGGGTGACGATATAGCGGCAAGAAAGGAATTTATTGCTCAAAACGGCCCTAAATATATGGACAGAGCAGACATATGACAGACGAGATTTTCATGCGCTTAGCTCTTGATGAGGCGCAAAAGGCAAGGGCGGAGGACGAGGTGCCTGTGGGCGCTGTAATTGTCCGTGACGGGCAGGTTATAGCAAGTGCCTATAACACCCGTGAATATGGCAAAAACGCCCTGTATCATGCGGAAATTAAGGCGATTGATGAGGCTTGTAAAATTCTTGGCGGATGGCGGCTTGTTGGATGTACCATGTACGTCACATTAGAGCCGTGCCCCATGTGTGCTGGAGCCATAATCAATGCCCGTGTTGAACGCGTGGTTTACGGCGCACCTGACCATAAGGCGGGAGCCTTTGGCACAATGCTTAATTTGACGGACTATCCTTTATTTAAGCCGCAAATCACAAGCGGTGTGCTTGCTGATGAATGTGCGAGTATTTTGACTGCTTTTTTCAAAAAAAAGAGATAACAAAAGGCTTCCAAACGGAAGCCTTTTCGTGTTATTGTATCTTTTGGGAGCTTGTTAGCCGAATACTATTTTTTCATTTGGTCAATCATATTTTCGATAAGTGTCAATTGCTCGTTGTTTAATGATTTCATTTTATCGGTTAAGTCCTTTAGCTTTGATGGACTTTTAGCCTCAAAATCGAAAAACTCCATAGGAGAAATGCCGAAATAATCACAAATGTAGAAAAATACTTGCATTGATGGGAAATTACGTTTATTTTCTATATTATTAACATAGTTTTCACATTGTCCTAAAGATAAACTCATATCTCTTGCCGATACGTTTTTAGATAGCCTGAGTTCAGCCAACCTATTGTAAAACAATTCTTCATTGAACATAATTTCACCACCTTATATATTAATTTTAACATAGCATTAATGAAAATATACAAAGTTAAATGTCATATGTGTATTGACTTGTGATATTAAAAAGTGTACAATTGTAAATGTACACAAAATAAATACATATGAGGTGTAGTTATGTTAAATGTTTTGGGGTTTTTAGGTGAGAAAATAGCGGTTGGTGTTTTGGTTTACTTAAGATTAAATCCAGAGCTTCGGGAAAATCCGCATTTTGATTGTGCCTATAAAATAGCAAGATTAGCGTATGTAAAGCGTAATTTTAAAAACCATTCTCTCAATTTAGTAAAAGGCATTTTTGATTTTAGGTTGAATTACATAGTAAATAGCACAAAAGAGTCTGATTTAGAAGCGTATAAACGGGATACTTACTATTTAGCTGAGCTAATAGAAAGGCTTGATGTTTCAAAAAACTACATTGATGTATTTGAAGAATACAACCAAACGTAGATAATAGCTCAACTAACCGTATGTTGATTTGATAAGTAATTAATGATAAAATAATATTGGAAGAAAATTCCTAATAAAACATTTCGCAAATAAACAAAACCGCTTTAAGAAAAATGCGGTTTTGTTTATTTAAAATGGAATAAGCTCTATTAAGAAAGCTGTTATACAGGCAGCCCCTGCCACAATAGGTAGCTTACAACCCTTTAGGGCAAGCAGGGAGGCAACAACAAGAGCGCCCATCGCCGACCAAACTGTGCTTGTGGAGTAGAGAATGGCAGGGAAGGTCATAACCGACAGCGTTACATAGGGTACATAATATAAAAAGGAACGGATTGTTGGGTTTTTGATTTCTCTGCGTATTAAAATTAAAGGAAGCACGCGGATAAGGTAAGTAATAACTGCCATTATCAATATGGTAACAAGAATATTTACGCTCATTGCTCTGCCTCCGTTTCTTCCTTGTCAGGTACAGGGAATAGGACTGCGGCAATTAGGGAAATGACAACGGTTAAGAATACAATACGGAAGCCCTCGCTAAACCAAGTCCAAGCAAATACGTTGCAAAGGTGAGTGAGCAACGCGCTTGCCAGCATTGAAACCGCCACAATTCCCGCAATAACCTTACTTTTCCTTGCAGGTGGTAAAATGATAGCTAAAAACATAGCATAAAGGGCAATGCTCAGTGCCGCCACAACGCGCAAAGGTAACAAGCCACCCATAACCGCGCCAAGTACCGTGCCAAGGGTCCAGCCGGGTATTGCTATTGCCATTGCACCATAGGTGTAATATGGGGTTAATTTTTCGTCCACGCTAACGGAAATGCCGAAAATTTCATCAGTTACACCGTAGCCTAAAAGCATCCTGTGTAAAAAGCCTGTTCTTTGTGAAATTTTTTGGGAAAGAGCGCAGGACATTAACAGATAACGAATGTTTATAACAAATTGGGTAAAAGCAACCTCGAAATATGTAGTGCCCGCACCGATTAAGGCAATAGCGGCAGCTTCACCCGCTGAGGTAACGTTTAAAAAGGACATAAGCCCCGCCTCAAAGGAGCTTATTCCCGCCTCGGTTGCCTTAATACCAAGAGCAAAGGAAACCGCAAAATACCCAAGAGCGATAGGCAGCCCGTCACGAAGACCGCGAGCAAACCATGCTTTACGATTCAACATAAAATCTCCAAATGTAATTTTTATATTGACAATTCTACTCCTTTTTTTAAATTAAGTCAAGCCTTTTATTTAAAAAGAGCGAACAAAAGTTCGCTCTTAATCACTTTTCGTTTTTTAGCTTTTTAACAAACGCTTCAATTCTTTCAAGAGCTTGCTTCAAATGCTTTAGGGAATAAGCGTAAGAAATTCTTGCAAAGCCCTCGCCGCTTTCACCAAAGGCGGTGCCGGGAACAATAGCGCATTTATGCTCATACAAAAGTCTCTCTGCAAATTCCTCGCTGGAAAGACCAAACTTGCCAATGTTGGGGTACAAGTAAAATGCTCCCTCAGGCTCAAAGCATTCAATGCCTATCTTGCGTAAGCCCTCTAAGAGGAACACGCGTCTGCGGTTGTATTCCGCGCGCATATATTCAACGTCGTCATCTCCGTTGCGCAGAGCCTCAACTGCCGCGAACTGTGAAGCGGTGGATGCACACATAATAGCGTATTGGTGTATTTTTAGCATTTCCTTTGTCAAGGCAGCAGGGGCGCAAATGTAACCTAAGCGCCAGCCTGTCATAGCGTAAGCCTTAGCAAAGCCGCTTGCAATAATTGTCCTTTCCCACATGCCGTCGATTTCCGCAATGGAAACGTGATTTTTACCGTAGGTAAGCTCAGCATATATTTCATCCGACAAAACGCAAATATTAGTGCCGCGCAAAACCTCTGCAATTTCCGTTAGCTCCTCACGGGTTAAGATAGCACCCGTTGGATTGTTTGGAAAAGGCAAAATAAGCATTTTGGTTTTGTCTGTGATGGCGTTTTTGATTTCCTCGGCAGTAACCTTGAAATTGTTCTTTAATTTTGTATCAATATGTACAACGGTAGCACCCTGCATACTTGCAATGGGCTCGTAGCACACAAAGGCTGGCTGTGGCAAAATAACCTCGTCGCCAGGCTCCAAAATAGCGCGCATAGCAACGTCGATAGCCTCGCTACCTCCAACGGTAACAAAAATCTCACTCTGTGGCTGATAGCTTACGTTGAAGCGCCTTTTCATATACTTGGAGATTTCAAGTCTTAGCTCAGGCGTGCCTGCATTTGATGTATAGTAGGTTTTACCCTTTTCAATACTTTCAATAGCAGCCTCGCGAATGTGCCAAGGCGTTATAAAATCAGGCTGACCAACGGTTAGCGCCACAACGTCCTCCATACCGCTTAGCATATCGAAAAACTTTCGTATGCCCGATGGCCTCATTTGACGCACCGTTTTGTTCAGCATCTTTTCGTAGTCAAGCATTTATTCGTTTCCTCTTTCATCTATTTCGTTTGCGCCGTAAATAACGCCCTTGTCCTTGTATTTTCTCAATACAAAATGTGTGGCTGTGGCGGTAACGGAATCAATAGGTGCCAGCTTTTGTGTAACGAACAGGGCAACCTCACGCATTGTTTTGCCCTCCAATAAGAGAGTAAAATCAAAACCACCTGAGGACATTAAGTACAAAGACTTAACCTCGGGGTAATTATAAATTTTTTCTGCAATTCTGTCAAAGCCCCTGTCTCTTTGGGGGGTAACCTTAACCTCTATAATTGCGTTGACGGTTTCATTCTCGGTTTTGTCCCAGTCGATAATAGTTTTTCTGCCAAGAATAACTCCGTCTCTTTCATATTTATCTATGAGTGTCTTAACCTCGCCAACCTCTTTGGAGAGCATAAGAGCTAATTGCTCGGCGGTTAAGGTAGCATCATCCTCTAATAACTTTAAAAGCTTATCCATAATATCACCTCAAATAAACGAATATATAATATAATATCACATAAGACAAGAAAAGTCAATTGCTTATTTGAATGATTGTCATTTATAACGAATTATCAAATGAACAATTGTGCATTATTAAATTAAATGTTAAATTACACAAAAAAACGGCTATAAATCCCTTTATATATGTAAAATTACAAAAAATTTTA
>JAZSGX010000037.1:0-3141 GCA_045532975.1 Eubacteriales bacterium
CCTATTGTAGACAATACCATGTTTGCTACTGTTCAAAGAATGCTGTCCAGAGATACCCGAATATCCCTTGAAAGCCGAAGGGTAAAGCCCTTATCCGGCGTGTTGTTTTGCGGTGATTGCAAAAGAAATATGGTTTTGAAGACCGTTACACGCTGCGGTAAAAAGTTTAATTATTATGTTTGCTCGTCACATAAAAAAGGCGAAGGCTGTTCTTCACACAGTATAGAACAGATAAAGTTGGAGACGGCTGTGTTGCACGCAATTGATGCACAAATCAGCACAGTAATAGAGCTTGATAGCCTTATGACCGAGCTTGGGGCACTTGCCCTTACCTCAGCAAAAAAAGAACGGCTTGATATGATGATAGAGCAGAAACGGAACGATGTAGCCAGGTATCAAGATAGGCGCCTAAGGTTGCTTGAGGCGTTAAATGACAATCTTGTTTCCCGTGAGGAGTACGATTTTATGCGTGCTAAATACACAAGCCAGATTTCCGAAGCACAAAACGCAGTTGCCGAATTATTGAGGGAGCTTGCCGAGGTGCAAGCGAGCAACACTCTTAATACAGAGTGGATACAACAGTTTATAAAATTCAAAGGCTGTACCGAGTTAACGCGGGAGCTGGTGGTATCGTTGATAGATGCAATTTATGTATACGAGGACAAACGCATACGAATTGAGTTTAATTATAGAGACGAGCTGGCGCTTATAGAAGAACTGTTAAGCAAAAACGCAGAGAAGAAGGTGGTATAAATGGCACGCAAAAGCAGATTTGGTATAGTGGTGGAAAGCTCAACCCGGTTGTTTACTATATACAATGCGGGCCTTTACTGCAGATTGTCCATTGAGGATGGAGATAGCGAGGAACAGAATTCCATCGGTAACCAAAAGAAAATAATATTTGACCACCTTAAAGCCTTTGACAATATCAAGGTGTATGATGAATATGCAGATAACGGTTTTACCGGTATGAACTTTGAAAGACCCGGCTTTAAAAGAATGGTTAAGGATTTGGAAGATGGCAAAATAAACTGCATTATCATAAAAGATATTTCAAGGTTGGGTAGAAATTTTATACTTACAAGCGAGCTTGCAGAGCGAACCTTGCCGGAGCTTGGTGTAAGGCTAATAAGCGTTAATGATGAATACGACAGTATTTGCGAAGGTGCCGACGCTTCTTCCTTGGTTATGCCACTAAAAATGGTTATGAACGACTATTATGTTAAGGATATTTCTCGCAAAATACGCTCCGGTATTGATGCCAAAATACAAAGCGGTGAGTTCCTGCCATCGTCGGGTAGCATACCATATGGATATTTGCGTAATGCGGAGGAAAAAACCTTTGAGGTGGATATTGAAACTGCACCCGTTATCGAGGAAATATTTTTACTTAAAGAAAAACGCTATAGCCTTAATGATATATGCAAGTATTTAAACGAAAGAAACATTCCATCCCCCGGAAAGCTGCGTTATATAAGAGGGCTTACGCAAAACCCAAAATATGGGAAAGCCATTTGGGGGAGAAAGACGGTAAAAAAGATTTTGGAGGACTGTGTGTATATTGGTTGCCGTGTGCATGGGAAAGTAAAAAAAGACCGTGTAGGTGCGGATAAAAAACGCAGAAACAAATCAGAGTGGCGAATATTGCCCGATGCTCACCGTCCTATCATTTCTAAGGAGTTATTTGAAAAAGTACAACAGATTTTGAAGGAGGAAAACGATAAACGGTTAAAATTTGATAAGCGTACTCCTTTGGATAAGGAGGAAAAAGGGCTTTTCAGTGGGCTGGTTTTCTGCGAAGAGTGCGGCGCAAGGATGAGTGCATACAAATCCTGTGGTCGAAAAAGCTCTGCACGACCTGTTTGGGTGTTTTTTGATTGCAATTCCTACAGAAACTCTGCCCATTTACAATGCAGCAGTCATTACATTAATCAAGCTGTTCTTGTTAAGTGTATAAAAGATACTTTAGACAAACAAATGCAACTGGCATTGGATGTGGAGAGGTTGCTTGATGATATAAAGCATCGGTCAGATTTAAAGCGTTATAGAGAAAAGGTCATGAAATGCTACAATAACGCAAGTAACAAAAGAAAGAAAATCGAAGCTAAAATAGAGCATTTAATTACAGATTTAACGGAAGGACTTATAGATAGGGATGAGTATGTTTATATGAAGGAAAGGTACTCATCTGAATATGATGCGGCCCTTAAAGCTGAGATTGCGGCAAAAGTGGATTTTGCAAAGCATGACCATATCGTTTCGGAAGCGGAAAAGTGGATGCAGACTATAAAGGAAGCACATTGTTTGCCTATGCTTGACAGGCCGCTTGTGGAATTGTTGGTACAGAAGATAACGGTATCCAAAGACCGTTCTATCAAGTTGATATTGAATTATGCAGACCCTTACGAGCAGTTGTTGAATTATGTTAATGAAGCAGAGGAGGCAGGTAAAAGTGCAAGCTGATAACAAAATGAAGATATATTACTTGCGCCTTTCTAAAGAGGACGGGGATGTTGAAACGGGAGCCGCAGAGGAAAGCTGCAGTATAAACTCTCAAAGGATTTGTATACATAGATATATAAAATCCATAGGGCTTGACCCAAAAGAGTTTATAGAGCTTGCCGACGACGGATTTACCGGCACTAACATGAATCGCCCCGGTATGCAAAAAGTATTGACCTTGGTAGCAACCGGTCGTGTCGGCATGCTTATTGTCCGTGACCTTTCCCGTTTTTCACGAGATTATTTGGAGGCAGGACATTACCTTGAATATGTTTTCCCTTACCATAATGTACGTTTTGTGTCCATAAACGATGATTATGACAGCTTGCGTTTCGGTGAACTGACCGGTGGGCTGGAGCTTGCCATAAAGAATCTTGTTAACCAAATGTACAGCAAGGATATATCCCGAAAAATAAAAAGCGCCGTAGACCTTAAAAAGTTAAGCGGCGAATATGTATATGGTACAGCACCCTACGGATATAAAAAAGGTGAAGTAAGAAACACTATTGTGGTAGATGATAAGGCCTCGGGAGTGGTACAGGATATATTCAACTGGGCCGCCTCCGGCATAACCGTAACGGAAATTGCAAAAAAGTTAAACGCTTTAGGGGTAACTACCCCTTCGGTATATTTAGCTCC
>JAZSGX010000026.1:0-15511 GCA_045532975.1 Eubacteriales bacterium
TACAGACTATAAACTAATAGCGAGTGCTGAATAAATCAGCACTCGCCATTTTATTATATCAAAGTTAATTTATTTTCAAGCTCTTTGATTTTTTCAAGGTCATACTTGCTATGAGTATAGCTTGTTTCAAAATCATTTTCAAAAGCTTTCAAAACATTAATAGCTTGTATATATTGTATTTTCGACTTTTCGGGCTCACCCTTTTCAAGATATATTTCTCCCAAAATTTCAAGCATCCAAATTAAATGCTCAAAGCACAATGAAGCTTCTTTTGTCGCTGCCTCAAATTTATCTTCACCATCTAACAAATATGCTTTCACATACAAATTAGAAAAATATATTTCAGGTATATGCTCGATTGCATCTTTGGCTAATGAATAATCGCCCTTTGATTTATAAGCTTCAGCCATAATTCTCCAAGCATCAATTCTTATTTCATCACTTTTTGTGCTTTCAATTAGTGCTTTTGCTATGGTGATTGCCTCGTCTGCTCTATCAGTTGCCGAAATAATATTGATAAGACAATTTAGCAAAATTTCATTGCCGGGATATTTCTTTAATCCATTGCGAATAATTTGCTCGCTTTTCTTTACATCTGTATCAAAATACAGTCTGTATTCGTCAACGATTTTATCAACTCTTTGTTCTATTTCATAAATATTGAAATCAAACAATTCATCAGTTGACACGCCAAAGAATGAAGCTATCGCTGGTATCATAATCACATCAGGCTGAGTTGCTTCCGTTTCCCATTTAGAAACCGCCTGAAAAGATACTCCTAAATGGTTTGCTAAAACCTCTTGTGAAATATTTTTCTGCTTTCTTAATTGTTTAATTTTTTCTCCAAGTCTAACCATAAAGACCTCCAAATTTTTATTGGATCAGCGCTTATCCTATCTCTATTATAGCATAGTATAGAACAAAAACAATAACTCATTTGGAGAGAATTTTTCTAATGTTCGTTGAATTTATATATTAAAAACGAGTGCCACTCGGCACTCGCTTTAGAATTTAGTATTTTATATTCTTCATATAGTCCATAGCCATTTGTGCGCACTCAAGAGGAGTTTTGCCCATTGAGGGGCTATCCTGCTCTGCAATTATCCACTCTGCGCCTGCATCACGGGCTGCATCTACAATGTCTTGTATCTTTTGAACACCGTAGCCAAGAGGACGGAACTCAAAGGTATTGCTTTGCTCCTCGTTGCTTTCAATACCAATAAGCTTGTACATATTCTTGCTCTTGCTACCAACAAAATCCTTCAAGTGAACAACGGGCGCTCTGCCTGTGTACTTTCTAACGTATTCGCTTGGGTTTTCTCCGCCAACGTTTACCCAACAGGTGTCAATTTCAGTCTTTAAAAGGTCTCCACTTACTTCATTATAAAGCGCATCTAAAACATACTCGCCCTTTTCGTTCTTTTCAAACTCAAAATCGTGGTTATGATACAAAAGGGTAATGCCGTTATCCTTGCATACTTGACCGATTTTTTTAATGCCCTCAACAACCTCAGGATACTTTTCTTTGCCATAGCGCAACTCCTCGGGAAGATAAGGGATAACTATATATTTACAACCAATTTCTGCGTAATCCTTTACCAAGCCTTCAATATCGGGCATTAAATCCTGATATGCTACGTGTGCAGAAATCGGAATCAAATCCGCCTCCTCGAACATAGCCTTTACCTCTTGTGCGGAGTGACCGTACCAGCCAGCCATCTCACCACCCTCAAAGCCCATAGCCTTTACCTTTTTAAGAGTGCCAAGAAAGTCCTTTTCCATATCATCTCTTACTGAATACAATTGAAATCCAAGCTTCATATTACACCTCATATATCTTAATAAATTCTTTTACTATTTTTGTTGCCTGCATTGCCGCCTTTGGCGCAAAGGTCATATAATCCATCTCACAGCCGTCTCCGTCGGAAATGGTACGCAAAATACCGAATGGCACATTATTCACATAGCAAACCTGACCTATTGAAGCGCCCTCCATTTCGCAAGCAATCGCCCCAAATTCACGGTTTATATCTGCCTTTTCCTGTGGGTCTGCCATAAACTTATCTCCAGAAGCAATAACACCCTCTTTCACGTTACATTGAACGCTCAAGGAAGCGGATTTCAAAGCATTTGATACCTTTTCACAAGTATCTATGTAAATAACATTAATGCCCGAAATCAAGCCCTTTGGGTCTCCTATGGCACTTGTGTCCATATCGTGCTGAACAACGCTTTTAGCCACCGCCACATCAAGGACGTTAAACCCCTTTTCAAGAGAGCCTGCAACACCTGTATTTATGATCACGGAAGGATTATATTCAAGTATCATTGTCTGGGCGCATATTGCAGCAAAAACCTTGCCTATACCGCACTTGGCAACAACAACGTCCTTATCAAAAAGCTTACCCTTAACGTATTTTACAGAGCTGATAACCTTTTCTTCCGTTTCTGTCATAGAAGCAATTAAAGCATCAACCTCTATGTCCATAGCGCCGATTATACCGATTAAATTACTCTTCATACTTAAAGGTCACCTCTTTACCGTTCAAAATGTCAAGATAACGCTTACTTTCAAGCCTTGCGGCATCAAGATTAAGATTTCGGTAGTTACCGCACTCTTCTCTTGTGTTACCAAACATCTCTCCCTCGTGATTTATAATCTTTGCAAGAACGTCCTTAACAGCCTTTAATACAGTTTCATTGTCAACGTCCCTTGTCAAAAGGTAAAAGCCTGTTTGACATCCCATAGGACCGAAATATATAACGCTTTGTCCTATATCAGAATTTCTTACGTATGTAGCAAACATATGCTCTAAGGAGTGAATAGTTAAATTATCCATGTAATCTCCCATATTAGGCTTTCTCATACGCATATCGTAGGTAGTTATATCACCATCAATGCGTGAAATATAAATGCCCTCGCTAATCTTATCGTGATTAACGGAAAAGCTTGCAATTTTTCTCATAAATACCTCACTTAAGCATAATCTGTCCGCCTGTTACAGGCAAAACCTGACCAGTTTCATACTTTTGCTCTATTGCATAGCAAACAGCCAATGCAACATCCCGCGCCTCACAGCCTCTGCCAAGGGGAACCTTTTTCTCGTAATACCTACGGACATCTTCAACTGTTTTTGCTCCAGGCACCTTGCCTGCTTTTAGATACTGAACAAACAAACCGTTTATAGGGTTAGACCACAAATCTCCGTCCAAAAGGTTTCCTGGGCAGACCGCGTTTACCTTAATACCAAAGGGAGCTAACTCCAAGGCAAAGGATTGGGTAAGACCTATGCCGCCAAACTTACTGCCTGAATAAGAAAAATTCATTGCGCTACCTGAAATACCCGACTTGGAATTAATCTCAATAATATCGCTGATATAACAAGGATTTGCTTCCCTTTGCTTTTTCATTATTTTTACCGCATTTTGTACACAGGTAAAGTATGCGGTATAGTTAACGCTTAGTACTCTTTCAAAATCCTCTTTCGTCGTTTCCTCAATAGAGCCAGCCTTGATAATGCCCGCGTTGTTCACAAAAATATCAAGTCCACCATACTGACAAACAACGGAATTAATAAGCATTTTTACGGACAAATCGCAAGCAACATCCGTATAAACAAACATAGCGCTTTTGGCACCGTTTGCTTTGGATATTTCCGTTGCTACCCTTTCTCCGTTTAAAATATCTCTGTCTGCTATAATAACAGATGCACCCTCATTTGCAAGCGTCTTGGCAAGCTCCTCGCCTAAACCCTTAGCACCACCTGTAACAATGGCAATTTTGCCTGTGAATTTTTTATTATCGGACTTTAACGCAACTCTTGAGCGATAGCTTTCCACCTCCCAGTTTGCAATAAAATCTACCATTTCGGGAGCCATAGGGCGAATACCGCCAAAGCTCCTTGAATAAATCAAAATCTTAATGGCATCAAGCCACACGTCAGTAACCGTTGCGGCATCGCGAGGATTTTTTCCGATTGCAAACATACCAACGCCTTTAACAAAAACCACTTTTGGCAAGAACTTATTTTGAGCCTCAAAATCCTTAAATTGCGCCCTCAATGCTTCAACAGAATAATCGGTAACAAACATAGGAACACTTTTGCAATACACTATGTGGTCAGGAGACATTGGGCGAAGAAGAATTTCAAAGCTTTCCTTCGATGCGCATAGCTTCTCAACCTCATGGTTAAGAGTAAATCTAACAGTAGCTTCTCCGTTTGTATCGTACAAGAGCCTAAGTACGGGAGCTATTTGATTAACAAGCTCGTAACTCGGCTCAAGGACCATAAAATCCGGGTATTCTTTTATTTCTTCCTCAAGTTTATTCATAACAGAGTTAACAAGAGTGTCCATTTCACCCTCACTGTTAGCGGCAAAGAAAACTCCGTGATTTTGTAAGAATAAAAGATTTGCTTTTTTTCCTGTTCTGTTTTCATATTCATTTATTTTTTCTCTGCATTTTGATGCTAATATGTAGCCCGGCTCTGTTTCCTCAATCCATATTGCATCCGGAAACATTCTTTCCATTGCGCTCTTACCCTCTTGTGAGCAGGTAAGACCGTTTACCGTTGCAGGGTGAACGTGCAATACATAGGTCTGAGAGAATAAATTATGTAAAAGAGTTTCAACAGATGGGCGCTTATTTTCCTCACCCACGCATCTTGAAGCCATCATATCAGAAAGCACCTCAGCCTCGCGCTTGTCTTGCTCAAAAGAATAGGTTTTCTCCCATATTTTAGCCAAGCTTTCTCTTGACATTTTAACAAAGCCGTCATTTGTAATGGTTGCTAAAGATACGCCCGAGCCTTTAACATACAAGAAATTTGCATCCTTGTATGATGTGTTACCGCCTCCAGCCAAAACAAATTTAGGGTCAGAGCCGTATTTATGTGAAATTTTTTCAATTATTTCAAGTCCCATTATCGGTTCTCCTTGGCTAAGCCCTTATAGTAACAAATTCTATCCTCTATTTTTGGAAATTTTGTCTTGATTTTTTCAGAAAACATTGAATTGTCAATATTTTCAGTAACCGCGATTTCGTGACCAATTAAAGCGTAAGTCATCTCCTTCAAATGGTCGAACATCTCATCGTCAAAAACGCTTGAAAATCTTTGCCTTGGGGAGTTTATATCCTCACCGTTTATTTCAAAAAACTCGTGCTCACGGCAAAGAGCAATTACCTTTGAAAGCTGATATCTTGTATTGCGTGACGGCATATATGTAATAGCGTCAAACTCAAGCTTTTTAAGCTCCTTCATTAACGTGTCAATATACGCATCCTCAAAGCGTTGAGGCTTTTTATCTCCCTCACCCATATCAATAACGTCACCCAAATACGCGTACGCACTGATGCAACCAAGCTTTTTAGTCAACGCGATAAAATCCTTAATATGTAAGCATTCCTCGTACGCATCAATATAGAACTTTTCCACCAAATTCTTTTTTATAACGCACAGAATGTCATAATCGTAATATTTTGGATTTTCTTCCAGTATTCTTTTTTCCTCCGTTTTGGAAATCGGAACATTGAATTTGTCAACCAAAAAGTCTATGATTTTTTTGCTGTCCTCTAGCTTTTCCTTTAGCTTATTAACAAGCGCCATACAAATATGGCGTTCGGTAACCGCTCCACCTTCGTAATACTCCGACAACGGTAAAACATCATTTTCGTATGAAATCGCAATATCATATTGATCCAAGCAATCGTTTATGCGCGCGCACATCTTGATATTACGCTCATTTCGTTTATCGCGCAATGGCTTAAAAACCGCTTCCACCTCGTCAAGAACGTTCACCGGGATTGCGTGCATAACAACGTAAGCAATAGACTTTTGGTCCGTATTGTTTATCATCCTACCGTATAGCTTAGTACCGTCAGTTCTTACGCGGCACTCCAAACCACAAGTAGCAGGAATTCCTATAATCTCGCTCGCTTCAATAAACTCTCGACAGCCACCGACTCCGTCGTGATCGATAATGCCGCAGGTTTCAAGACCCTCCTGCCACGCCATAAAAACGGCAGCCGTAGGAGAATATGGGGAAAAGGAGTATGTTGTGTGAATGTGGTTGTTAGCAACACCCTCGCACCTTGCTCGCGCTATTTCACCCTTATCAATAAGCTTTTTTATTTCTTTCAGCGCGTCTAAGCGCTCTTTTTTGGTTTTACTGTTAAGCAAAGAAATATAACAGTCTAAATTCATTTTATTCTCCAAGTAAAAACCTTCTTGTTTCTTCGTATTTCTTTTTAAGCTCTTCTTGCTTTGCCATATCAAGCTTCTTTTTCTTGATTGCTCTTAGCATTATGTTTTTTGGCGTGTCCTCCGGGTCAATTAACTCCAAGGCATCTACGCGATAGCCACAGCTTTCAAGCTTCAAAAGGCGCAAAGCGTCAGTTAACGCATCACACATCTTTTGTCTTAGCATAGAATGTCTTGCGACAAAATCTAAGGTTGGGCAATTCAATTTATGATTTAACTCATGATGACAGCAGGGAGTTGACAAAATCACGTCCGCCTCGTTTTCACTTGCCTTATTAAGCACAATGTCTGTTGCTATGTCACAAGCGTGTAATGAAATCACCAAATGAGGCTTATACTTCATTTCGTAAGCGATAATATCACCGCAAACAAACTCCATATCGTCAAAGCCAATACGTTTTGCTAAATTTGAGCAATATTCAATAACGTCTGCCTTTAAATCAACGCAAACCATATTGACGTTCATTTTCAAAATATTTTTGAAATAGTGATAAACCGCAAAGCTAAGATAACTCTTGCCGCAACACAAATCATATATATTTATGCTGTCCTTGGGGAGCTTGTCCAAAACGGACTCAATATGCTCCACAAACTTGTTAATCTGTCTGAACTTTGCCTGCATTTTATCACGCACGCGCCCGTTTTCATCGCTCACGCCTAGTTTTTTCAAAAATTCCTCGTCACCATTCAAGATATATTGCTTTTTGGCGTTATTTTCTTGACTTGTAACTTGAAAAGAAACAACATTTGAAAGGTTGTCCTTCACCTTTTTATCACCAAGCAGGGTTTCTTTTCCACTTTTTGCACACATATACTGCATATCACCCACAGCAGAAACAACATTAATCTGCAAATATCCCAAAAACAGTGACAAAAGCTCTTTTTCAAACTCACACTTTATGTTTCTATGGTAAGCCTTATTGTCCTTTGAAAATGTCTCTAACTGCAATACTCTCTCTCCTGAAATAATTTTAGGAGAAAGAACACTTTTAATCTCATCAGTTGAAAGTGGCTTGGATAAAACAATCTTTTTCAGTGCTTGTGAATTAAATAATTCAACTACTAAGCCACTCAAGGAAATGAGCTTTTCACTTTTTACGTTTCTCATTTCTTCTTTTTGCCGAATTTAATCTTGGATTCTGTATGGTTAAATATTCTGACAATATTCTTTCTATGTAAGAAAATTACTATAGCCGCAGCAATTATAGAATAAACTACCCAAGGTCCTGCGCTGTCAACCTTAAACTCAATAAACGGATAAATAAGCATTGACATAATAGATGCAAAGGAAACCATCTTAAAGCCAAACAGTATAATAGCAAAAATGACAAGCATTATAGCAAGCACAAGCGGAGATGTGAACAAGCCCATTGCTGCAACGCATACAACACCCTTACCGCCACGGAAACCGAAATATACAGGGTAAGCATGTCCGATTATACAGAAAATGCCACCAATAAAAGCACCCTCTACACCGAATATTATTCTGCAAGCAATGAGTCCTAACGATGCTTTAACAAAGTCGCCTATAAACGTCATCGCACCTGCTTTTTTGCCGAAATTTCTAACCATATTGGTTGTTCCTGCGTTACCGCTACCCATTTTACGAACGTCTGTACCATAAATTTTAGAAAGCAAAACACCACAGTTGATACTACCGAAAAGATAGGCAACCGCTGCGCATATTAAAAAGCAACAAAACCAAGGTGTACTACCCATTTTGTGGGCGTCCTCATACATACCGTAGACATAGCCCATTTGCCAAATTCCATTTGCTCCTGTAAAACTCATATTTTTGTTTCATCCTCCTCTGAGCGTTGTCTGATAATCAGCTTTATAGGTGTACCCTTGAATCCAAAGGTTGTCCTTAAGCAATTCTCAATATATCTTTGATAAGAAAAGTGAAATAGCGCCGCGCTATTGCAGAAAAGCACAAAAGTAGGCGGAGCCACGCTTGTTTGGGTCATATAGTAAACCTTCAAGCGTCTGCCCTTGTCAGACGGTGGCTGCACCCTTGTAATAGCCTCGTTTAATACATCATTGAGCATACCTGTTGACACGCGCATTTTTGATTGATTATATACATAATTTATTTGCTCAAATATTTTAACTACCCTCTGTCCTGTCAAAGCAGAAACATATAGCACAGGAGCATACGTCATATATGAAAGCGCATCATAAACCTTCTTTGAATACTTAACAGTGTCCTTATCCTCAGCATCGGGCAAATCCCACTTGTTAACAAGAATAATAACTGCCTTACCTGCCTCGTGAGCAATACCTGCAATCTTCTCGTCTTGGTCGGTTACGCCCTCGGTAGCATCAACTACAAGCAAGCATACATCTGCTCTTTCCACAGCCATATGAGCGCGCAACACACTAAACTTCTCTATTCTGTCCTCAACCTTGCTTTGACGCCTAATACCCGCAGTATCAATAAAATTGTACTTTCCGTATTCATTTTCAAAACGAGTATCAATGGCATCTCTTGTTGTACCTGCCATAGAGGAAACTATAAGCCTGTCCGTACCAAGTATTTTATTAATTATTGAGGACTTACCTGCGTTTGGTTTTCCGATAACGCACACATTTATAACGTCATCATCCTCAACCTCGTCTTCCTTCTCGGGAATTGAAGCAAGCACCTCGTCAAGCAAATCTCCCGTGCCCGTACCGTGTACAGAGGAAACCGCTATCGGGTCCTTGTCAAATCCCAGCTCATAAAACTCATAAAATGTTGGGTCAACATCGCCGATTTTATCAGCTTTATTGATGCACAAGGAAATAGGCTTACCGCTCTTTTTGAGCATTATTGCAATATCTCTGTCGTCTGCCACAAGGCCTGCATTAATATCACACATAAATATGATTGCATCTGCGGTATCAATGGCTATTTGCGCCTGTTCCCTCATTTTTTGCAAAATCATATTGTCTGTCTTAGGCTCAATTCCACCCGTATCAATTAAAACAAATTTACGTCCGCACCATTCACTCTCACCGTATATTCTATCTCTTGTAACACCCGGAGTGTCTTCAACGATAGAACGGCGCTCACCGATGATCTTATTAAAAAGCGTGCTTTTACCTACATTAGGTCTGCCCACGATGGCAATTATAGGTTTTGCCATTTTATCCTCCTATTCCGAGCACCGCCTCAACAAAGCCTGCTCCATCCTGCATAACTGGTGTTACCTTAACACCCAAGCTATTTTCAACGTCCGCCAAGGAGCTACCGCAAAGAAATAAATCCCCCTCACTCCTTAGCATAGTCCTTGAAATCAATAATTCGTTTCCTAAATTTTTACCATTCAACTGATTTATCAAATCCTTACCGGTTATTAAACCAGCAACAGTAATAGTATGACCGAAAAAGTCATTTTCGATTTTATAGACCTGACAACTAACGTTCTTACAGCATTTTTGTATTTTTTCAACACACCCACAAATGAAGCTATAAGCACTTTGTCCTGTGGCTATTGATATACTTCTTTTTATTTGCTTTTCTTCTTCAGACAAGACTTTCAAAAACGAATCAAGCTCAGTTTCAAAAAGTCTTAGCATACCGACACCGTTTTCAAGCTGACTGTATTCCTCATAGTATTCGTCCCTTGGCAATTCCTTTTTAGCCATCAAGTAAAACTCGTCCGAGCAAAAAAACAGGTTTTTGCCAAATTTACTGTAATACTCCTGATTAATAGCTTCAACGGTTTTAATGACATCTAAAGACGTCTCCCTGTCAAATGGCTCAAGAGGATACAATCCTTGACGGTGTGCGGTAAGTCCCGACGGAACGATGGCGACACTGCTCAGCTCAGGGTAAAGTCTTGCTAAATCGTGCAAAGAACGCACAAGCTCCTCACCATCATTAATGCCCTTACAAAGAACTATTTGCGCACAAATTTCAATGCCGCCTTCTTTTAACATCTTCAAATACGAAAGTGTCTCTCCCGCCATTTTATTGTGCATCATTTTGCAACGTAACAGAGGATTAGTTGTATGTACAGAAATGTTTACCGGAGAAATATGCATATCTATTATGCGTTCAATGTCTCTTTTCTCGAGGTTTGTAAGGGTTATATAATTTCCGTGTAAAAAAGAAAGCCTTGAATCATCATCCTTAAAGTATAGAGATTCTCGAAGACCCTTTGGTAGTTGGTCAATAAAGCAAAATATACACTTATTCTCGCATCTTTGCTTTTTGTCCATCAAAGGCGTTTCAAACTCTAAGCCAATGTCCTCGTACATTTCCTTCTCAATGGAAAATATAAAGGTTTCCTCGCCTCTTTTGACGGTTAAATCAATTTCACTCTCAGTCAAATAAAATCTATAATCCAAAACATCGTTAATCTCGTGTTCCCCGATGCTGATTAGTATATCGTTTTCACAAATTCCACATTCGTGAGCTATAGAATTTGGAATTATTTTTTCAATCCTTACCATTTTTAACTCCAGCCCATAAATATCTATTTTATATTATATACTATACGCGCAAAAAAATCAACCTTCACACGACAAATATTTTCTGATTTTTTCAAGACAGGATTTTTCTATTCTTGATACATAAGAGCGCGAAATACCAAGCATTCTTGCCACCTCTCTTTGAGGATAAGCTTGTGTGTTTCCAAGTCCGTATCTCATTACCAATATTTGCTTTTCTCGCTCATCCAAATTATCCCTTATGTAATTAAGCGCCCTATTTATTTGAATTTTCTTATCAATATCCTCTGCTATGGTGTCCTCAACGCTTATTATATCCAAATAAGTTAAAGGATTGCCATCCTTGTCGACGTCAATTGTATCGTTAAGTGACACCTCGCACCCGAGCTTCTTTTGACTCCTGAACAGCATTAGAATTTCGTTTTGAATACATTTAGCCGCATAGGTAGCAAATCTTGTACCGCTGGAATTATTGAATGTATCTACAGCTTTTATTAACCCTATTGTTCCCACAGAAATTAAATCGTCATTACTTTTGTTAGCAGTATAATACTTGCGCACAACATGAGCCACAAGTCTTAAATTATGCTCTATCAGTCTGTCTCGCGCCTTTATGTCACCTTTTCTGCAAAGCTCAAAGCATTCGGCTTCTTCCTCCTTACTAAGTGCAGGCGGAAATTTCTGTACAGGCTCAACACCTAAAATCATAAAAACAATTTTTAAAACAACTGATAATATTCCCATTTCATCACCTCACTGAATTTTATTATAATGTTTGCGTTTTATTGCTTGTCAACAAAACAAATTTCAATAATTTTGAATATATTTTTTTCATTTGCTCACAATAATACTGAACTTATGGTTCAAAATTTATGGAGGAAAATTCAATGTTGATTGATAAAATTGCCCTTGCTATTTTAATTATCGGCGGTATCAACTGGGGTAGTGTCGGTTTGTTCAAGTTTGATATAGTAGCTTGGATTTTTGGCGGCACCGAAGCTATTGGCGCAAGAGTTGTTTACGTTCTAGTAGCATTATGCGCTCTTTGGTGTATCTCTCTTCTCTTTAGAGAACGCACCACCTCCGAAGAACGCCAAATGTAAATAAAAAGATTCGACTCCTTTTGGGGTCGAATCTTTTTATTTTTTAATTATTGGCTTATTCTTGAAAGCATTGGCTGGTACTTTTTTGTTAACTAAGAGAGTGTTATAAATCTCGTCAACAAGATATAGCCTTTCTAACTGTTCCTTTAATAAATCTGGCGTATTTTTGCCATCTGAATGCTTAGTTATAATGTGAAAATCAGTTTTCTTCTTGATTTTATTAACATGCGACTGCCCTTTGTTATTCATACCTAAAAGGATTGTAAATTGTGGAGTAAAATCCACCGTCTCTACGCCAAAAACCGAGTATAAAACCGACCTTTTTAGTCTTGCCGTAGTAAAAGCCTTTGAAGACAGCTTATTTTCCAGGCTCACATTGTTTTTTACACATTCCTGAATCAAAGCAACCATTTCTGCGCTTGTATCAAAGGTTCTTGACAATTTGTCACCGCTCAGCAATATGTGTGTATGCAGAAATTTGCCGGTATATTCAGCATCTAAGTAATACTTTTCTGCAACTATTTCATCATAAATTGTCATAATATCAAAAGGTACGGACATAAATCCGGTGTTTTCATAAAAATTCTTTCTAATGGCACTTGCAGACATCATTTGTCCCACGTTAGTGTCATTGTAAAGCGCGCCTTTTCTTTGTATCGTGTTGTATTTCAACGTTAACCTTTTTTTATTTATTGCTCTGATGTATTCAACGCCCAATATATCGTTAGCACTTTTAGGCAAAGAAATTCCAAGATTACGCAAAGCCTTTTCCTTTGCAAGAATATAATTAATATTTTTATCTTCGGTTACGCGTTTTATCTCCGTTTCAAACTCCGGAGAATCAATAGCATATGCTACGTTTTCAAGCTCTGTAATGCTTGAAAGCTCGGTGCCGAAATAAATAGCATCGCATCCAAGCCTGTCTGCTAACTCCACCCCGGCACTTGCAAATATTTCTGCAGTTGAGCCGCAATACGGATATGGCAATTCAAATACAGCGTCGATGCCACATTCAAGAGCCATTCTGGTGCGATAATACTTGTCAATTATGGCAAATTCTCCGCGTTGAACGACGTTTCCGGACATAATCGCCACAATTGTTGCATCTTTTTCAATCTCTCTGATTTTATCAACTTGATACTTATGACCCTTATGAAAGGGATTGTATTCGCATATTATTCCAATAACGCTTGACATATTTGGCTCCTTTCAAAAAATATTTGCTAATTTTAAGAAAAACCCTTGAAATTAGAATGTGTTACATATATAATATACTTGATAATTTTAAATTTGTCAATATGGAGGAAATAAAAATGAAAGTACTTGTAGTTAATGCAGGAAGCTCTTCTCTCAAATACCAGCTTCTCAACACTGAGACTAAAGAGGTTCTCGGTAAGGGTATTTGCGAAAGAATCGGTATGGAGGGCAGCTTAATCGACCATAAAAAGGGCGACGGCGAAAAGAAAATAAAAAAAGAAATTCCTATGAAGGACCACGCTGTAGCTACCGAAATCGTTGTTTCAATGCTCACTGATAAAGAATACGGTTGTATTTCCGATATGTCAGAAATTGAAGCTGTCGGTCACAGAGTTGTTCACGGTGGCACATACTTCTTTGATAGCTGCCTTGTTACAGATGAGGTTTTAGAGGCTGTTAAAAAATGCATAGAGTTTGCTCCCCTTCACAACCCCGCTAACCTTATGGGTATTGAAGGCTGCACAAAGGTAATGCCAAATGTTCCACAGGTTGCTGTTTTTGATACAGCATTCCACCAGACAATGGCGCCTGCCGCTTACACATATCCCCTTCCTATGAAGGTTGTTGAGGACGGTATCAGAAGATACGGTATGCACGGCACTTCACATAAATTTGTTTCCATTGAAATGAATAAAATACTCGGCACAACCGACACTAAGCTTGTTACCTGCCACATTGGTAACGGTTCTTCCATTTCCGCTGTAAAGAACGGTAAATGCGTTGATACAACTATGGGATTTACCCCTCTTGACGGTGTTGAAATGGGTACACGTTGCGGTTCTATTGACCCTGCAATCGTTCCATTCCTTATGAAGAAGTACAATATGAGCATTGACAGAGTTACTGAGTTTATGAACAAGGAGTGCGGTTTCCTTGGCGTTTCCGAATACTCCTCAGATAGCCGTGACATTGAAGCAGCTATTCTTGGTAAATTTAATGATAAGCTCAAAACATGCCCAACAACTGAAGAAGACAAGGCAAGAATTTCCAAAAATTCAAAGCTTGCAGCAGAAATTTTGGCATACCAGGTTAAGAAGTACATTGGTTCATTTGCAGCATCTATGAACGGTCTTGATGCAATCGTATTCACTGCCGGTATGGGCGAAAACAACCCCGAGCTTCGCGAAAGAGTTTGCACCGATATGGAATATATGGGCATTAAAATCGACAAGGAGTTAAACGCAAAGACACTCCGTCAACCTAACACTGTTGAAATTTCCACTCCTGATTCAAAGGTTAAGGTATACGTTCTCCCAACAAACGAAGAGCTTATGATTGCTATTGATACTGAAAAGATTGTTTCAGCCAAATAATTAATTTGCCGATGAGGATTCTTGTGATTTCCTCATCGGCACTTTTTATTTAAAAAACACCATAAGCAAAGTTGCAATCACCATCAAAGCTAAACCTAAAAAAGCCTTTTTTGACAGTTTTTCCTTAAAAACAAAGTATGAAAAA
Organism: Eubacteriales bacterium; assembly: GCA_045532975.1. Taxonomy (GTDB): domain Bacteria; phylum Bacillota; class Clostridia; order Oscillospirales; family CAG-272; genus RGIG2000. The sequence continues at coordinate 14,516 of JAZSGX010000026.1, forward strand.
GCAACAGTTACAAGTATGCTAAGCTTATCTATCGGCACAACTACACTTACAACGCCCTCGGCAATGGCATAGTAATAAAATAGCCACGATGCACCTGTTGCAACTCCTGAGAGCGAAATAAAAACAAGCTCTCTTTTATCAAGACTTTTAAGTCCTTTATGCTTTCCTTTTGAAAACACAATGCACCATGCCATTACAAGCACCACAGCCGTTCGGATTGCAGTACCTAAATTCGATTCCACTCCCGTTATGCCAACCTTAGCAAGTATAGATGTGAGGGCTGCAAATACCGCAGAAAGCACCGCATATATAATCCATGTGCGTTTTCCTTCCTTTTCGACACCCTGCTTCTTTTCCACCATCAAAAAAATACCGATCCCGAGTATTAAGGTAGCAACAAGCTTTATCGCAAGATTTGTTGTTTCCCCAAAGCAAATAATCGCAAGAAGCACAGTGAGTATGGTACTTGATTTATCAATAGGAACCACTTTGTTTATATTTCCGACTGAAAGTGCTTTAAAATAGCAAATCCATGAAGCACCGGTAGCAAGTCCTGAAAGAATCAAAAACACAAATGACGTTATCTCAATATCAGCAATCGTTGACTGAGAGCCGACAATAAACACCATAATCCAAGAGAAAACAAGCACAACTATTGTACGCAAAGCGGTAGCCAAATCCGAATCTGTTTTCTTTATTCCACACTTTGCAAGAATTGAAGTAAGACCTGCAAAAACAGCCGACAAAATAGCAGCAACAATCCATAGCATGATAAAAAAACTCCTTTAATAATTGAATTATCAATAATGATTATACCACAAAATTTACTATTTTCTACATTTTTATCACAATTGCAAATAAAAATCCACCAGCTTAGCTGGTGGTTTTGCATTTTCGGGCATAGCCCTAATACTACTGGCTACACACAAGTGTGTTTGAAAACGACCTGCCAGTCACGCAAGTTGTTATTTGCTACCCGTAAACGGGTCTCTTGGG
>JAZSGX010000002.1:0-32576 GCA_045532975.1 Eubacteriales bacterium
ATACTGCACTAAAAAACCTTGCTGATTTCTTAATCACCTGCGATTTTTTAATTTGTATATGTCCTTATTTGTTCGCTCGAAATTTGTGAAGCAATCTGTTAACACATAATAGGCGAGGGGATTTCACACGAGAAAGGCGCAGATATATAAAAATATTTCAAGCCTTTATCGGTTGGAAGGCACCGTCTATTATGCGTTACAGACGGGTTCAATTAGGGTTGGGAGTGGCTAAACGGTGCTTCGGTTTGACGGCAAAGAAAAAAGCCATATAGATTTCTCTATACAGCTTTTCCGTTATTTATCTAAATATCTTTTGTTTCTGCAACAACCGTTTCATATTTTGGGTGTTAGATATTTTCATTGCGCTACCTATTATTTCTCTGAAGGCATGCCTACAATATCATTATATGAAGCGAAGTAATACTTTCCGTTAAGCTCTCCCTTGGAGTCATCCTGTATATATGAATATGTTGTTTTTTCGCCGTCTGTTACCTTAACATATGCGCCCATAGCAAGCGTCTTATTCTTTTGTTCATTTGTAAAGCCAACAATCTTGAGTTCAAACATATTAAAGCCGTGGACAGTTACGTCAGCAGAAAGAACACCGCTTGTAGCACCGTTTTCACCAAAAATTTCAGCATCACCAAGCTTTTCCTGTGATACGGCAAACACACCGTATTTTAAGGTCTTGCCTGTAACCGTTTTGTATTCTGTAATAGCCTCGCTATTTACCTTAAAGCCTACTGCAATTCCAACATTTCCGTTTTCAGCCGCTGAGTAGCCAAGGCAAACAAAAAGAGACTCTGTGCTTGTTGCTTCTTCATAGCTACAGCCGAGATTTGTGCAGGATATAAGCTTTACGCCTGTCTTATCATAGCCGCCTTCATAATTAATAGTTGTTGATATTGCGTGCTGTGGATTTTCCTTCATTGATGTCAAGCCGCAAACACTACAGTTAATTACACATGGATTATCTTCACTTTGATGTTCACCTGTCAAAGCAAGAGGCATACAGTAATTATCCACGATAATATGGCTTGTTCTTGCTTGACCTGGGACAAATGTCCATGGGCTAATAGGATCTAAATAGTCAATGACTCCGATATCATCAAGTGGAGAATGGCTACCTGATTGAACAATATCGATGCCTGCATTAGTTGTCTTAAACTGTGTGGCGGTAATGCCATCGCCGATTAAAACGAATTCTATCTTTGCGCCTGAGTCACGGAAAACTTGCTTTGTGTTAAGCTTAACATCACCTTGAATGTACATAGTAAATGTCATTACTGATTGACCTCTTCTTGCAGAGTGGAAGGACTCAATGGCAATATCTGTTACAGTTGCAGGAATTACAATTGATTGCATTTTATAGCAATGAGCAAATGTCTTAGATGGAATTGTTGTGAGGTTAGCAGGCAAAACTACGCTAACTAACGCTTCGCTTCCCTCAAACATAGAGCCTCCGTTAAACGTTGTTAGATTTGTGCATGCGCTAAAATCATAACTTGTTATTGTGTCTATGTTTGAAAACGTTCTACCGTAGCCACCGCCGATTGTTGTAAGGTTTACGCACTTACTAAAATCAAATGAGGAAATTGATGTTCCGTTAAATGCATCTTCCTTAATTTCTGTTACTGTTGAAGGTAAAACTACATCTCCGCCTACCTTAGAGCAACCTAAAAAGACGTTGGACGCAATTTTTGTAACACCCTCTACAAACACGATTTCATTTGTAGGCTGCATAAATTTATTAGATTGGAAGCAGCCGCCTGGAAGAGCTAAGAATTTTGGGAACGTAATTTCAGTTAAGCTCTGACAATTATAAAAGTTGCCACTCTTATAGTTAAGCACACAATCAGGATTGAAGGTTACCTTTTTAACGGATGATTGCTTGAATGTAACACTATCAAGTGTAAGAGATGTGCTTGACTCAAACGTTACAGTTTCAATTACGGTTGAGCTTTCAAAGGAAATGCTCTTAATTGTTGTGATATAGGCAGGGAACACAACATCTTTTATATTGGACTTTGAGTAACCGTCATTAAAGCCACTTATTGTGTTGTCGCTTACTTTGAATACTGTTTCAAGATCTGCCTTTGTGCCGTTCTCTAATGTAACTTCGCCTGCCGCACTTACGGTCAGAGCAAAAGCACAAACAAGCAAGGCTACCATTGCGGTGATTAGAAAAATTTTCCTTTTCATTTTAAATTCTCCTTTTTTATATTTTTTATAAAAGCTTTTAATTGCTTTTGTTAATCGTTCTTTTCGACTGTATAATTGATTTTATTTTTTGTATATCAAACTTAGGCATTCTTTCATATGTATATAAGCCGTTTACCTCTTGCTCTATATCATAAAGCTGAGTGTAACAAAAGCCGCACACGTACGGACAGTTTATAAGCGCCTTTGTCAAGCCCTCAAACCTTTGCAAAAATTCTTCCTCGGTTTTAGGTGCGTTGCCGTAGCCCCAGCCACCTTCGACTCCGTCAACATCCCACCTGATACCACCATATTCGCTTAAGAATAGCGCCATATCTGCATAGTCTGTTGATTTTTGGTATTTTGACACGCCACTGTGATTTTTATCATAATTTTCAAGCATTTCCTTTTGAGTGCTTGCAAGATAAACGCCTTCAAATTCCTTTACATCCTGTATGTAATCGTGAAGGTCATAAATGTCGGAAACCACCTGGAAATTTCCGCTTGTGCCGATACAGGGGCGGGTTGTATCCATAGCTTTTGTTGAATAGTATAGTGCCCTTATAAAATCATCGTTTTGATGCTTGTTGTCCCAATCCCATGTTTCGTTTAACGGGCACCAACCGATAATTGAGGGATGGTTAAAATCTCTTTTTACGGCTCTTTGCCATTCGAGTAAAAACGGAGTTAATTGGTTCATATCCCAATAATATAGGTGAGCGTTCGCACTCTCGCCAAATACAAGATAACCCATTTTGTCGCAATGGTATAAAAATCTCGGCTCAAAAATCTTTTGATGCAGCCTTGCACCGTTAAAGCCTGCCTCTAAAGATAAGACGATATCTTTTTTTAACTCTTCATCCGTTTCAGCGGTATAAATTCCATTTTTGTAATAGCCCTGGTCAAGAACCGTGCGAAGGAACAAAGGCTTTCCGTTTAAAAGATACCTTTTATTGTCAAAGGTGGTTGTTCTTATACCAAAATAGCTTTTCACCTTGTCTTTACCGTAGGTTAATTCAAGGTCGTAAAGTCTGCCGTGACCTGCCTCCCATAAATGAAGCTCGTCCAAATAAAGAGTTATGCGATTGATGCCGCTTTTCAATTTGGCACAAGCCTGACCAACCTTTTTGTTATCGTACGTTGCCACTGCGTTAAAATCAGCATTGCCAACCGCTTCTATTTCCATTTGAACACTTTTGTCCTCAACAGAGGTATAGTATCTTACGGATTTTATGTAGTTCTTTTCTACATATTCGAGCCAAACAGTCTGCCAAATACCTGTTGTGCGCGTGTAACAGCATTCGATTGAGTAATAGTTTTCACATTGCTTGCCCGATGCTTTTCCGTTCGGATGCCCATCAATGGCACATACGGTGATAACATTTTCCTTGCCATATTCAACGTAATCGGTAATATCTATTTCAAATCCGACATATCCGCCAATATTATGATAAACCTCTTTGTGATTAACATAAATATAACTTTCGTAATCGACAGCACCGAAATGTAGGAAAACTCTTTTATTGCATTTCTTTATATGTACTTTTTTAAGGTACCAAACGCAGTTAAGATAATCCGTGTTACCGATACCGGACAGAACGCTTTCAGGACAGAACGGAACTATAATTTTAGAGTCAAGATGCTCTCTTTCGTAGAATTTTCTGTCCCGACCGCTAACACCACGGTCAAGCTCAAATTCCCATTCTCCATTTAAGTTTACCCAATTCTCTCTTTCAAATTGAGGATTCGGATGCTCAGGTCTTGGAATTGTCATTTTTATGAGCGCTCCTTTCTTTGCTATTTGCAGATTGATAAATATATAACTTTACAATTTGATTATAGCATTAGGTTACATGAAATACAATAGGATTTTTTTGTCAATATATGGACAAAAGTGTTTTTGCATGATATAATTTATTAGAAGAGGAGGGATAATAATGTACAATTTTACCGGAAAATCATACTATTATTCGGGGAAATCAAGTAACGAAAAGCACACCGAAACCGATAGATTCATCTATATTAACGACTTTGGGTACTGTGCGGACCACTCAAGATTGTCCATTCGTCGTGAAAATGGCAGACCCGACTATCAGCTCATTTACGTTGCATACGGCACTCTCACTATACACGAAAATGGCAAAAAACGCAATCTTACAAGTGGAGACGTTTGCTTATTCAGACCCAATGAACCGCAGATATATACAATAAACGGAGAAAAAACAACGCACTATTGGATTCTTTTTACCGGTAGCGAGGTGGAAAAATTGCTTTCCTTTTTCAAGGAGCGCTCATACCATATGGGGGCGTTCCCCGAATTTGAGCATTTTTGCCATAGCCTGTGGAGCGACTTTCAATCCGAGGCAGAGGACTCGGAGCTGTTATTGGACGGAATGCTCATAACCATTATCGCTCGTATAATGCAATTTGTAAATCAAAATGGCAAGAAAAACAATGAATTATCAAAGCTCCATAAAGCCATCCAAATTATGAAGTCCGAATGTCATATAAGGCGTTCTAATGAGGAGCTGGCAAAGCTTTGCGGAATAAGTAAGTTTTATTTTATGAAGCTTTTTAAGAAGAACTTAGGTGTTTCCCCACAAGAATATTACGCGGAGCTAATCATAGATAAAAGCTCTCATTTATTATTAAACACTGATTACAGTATTTCTGAAATTGCTAAATTATGTGGCGTTGAAGATGCGTTATATTTCAGCCGAATGTTTAAGAAACATGTGGGTATCTCTCCGGGGGCGTATCGAAAAAGCAACCTTTAATGAAAGGTGAAACTTATATCATTATAAATAAAAATTATATAACTATCGAAAAAGACGGCATTAGTGCCGTTTTTTCATAAAAAGCACTTGACAAACAATACTATGTGTGATATAGTATTGTGTGAAAGGGGGTATTGTATGGATATTCAATTGAAAAGAGGATTGCTCGAGGTATGCGTTCTTGCTGCTATAAAGAACGAGGACTCTTATGGCTACCAAATTATAAAGGATATAAAGCCATATGTGGAGATTTCCGAGTCCACCCTGTATCCAATACTCAGGCGGTTGGAGGAGGGTAAGCTTTTAACTGTAAAGAGCATAGAGCATAACGGTAGATTAAGAAAATATTACCGTATAACCAAAAAGGGAATAGAGCGTATAGAGGAATTCAAAAATGAGTGGAATGAAATAATGTCGGTATATAGATTTATTGCAAAGGAGGGGCAAGATGAAGAAAAGTGAATTTTTAGGTCAGCTATGTATAAATCTTAAAGATGTACCAAAGCAAGATTTGGAAAGAATAATAGATTACTATAATGAAATAATTGAAGATAAAATCGAGGCAGGAGAAACCGAGGAAAGCGCGGTTGCATCAGTTGGTGATGTTAAAGAAATAATAGCTGAAGCCTTGAAGGACCATGTGGAAATCAAGCCCCAAAAGAACGCTAAAAACAAGCGGGTTCTTGTTTATTTGCTGGCTGGCGCGCCCTTGTGGGTTCCTTTGCTGTTAGCATCATTGTGCATTGTGCTGGCAGGTTATATATGCGTATGGGCAGGCGTTTTTTCTGTAGCTATCATTGAGGTTGCATTGCTCGTTGCTTCGCCCTTGTGGGCTATATTTGCAATAATTACAATGTTTGTGTCATCAGTACCTTTGGGATTTTTAGAGCTGGGTATAGCAATTTTCGGAATAGGAATTTCACTTTTGGCTCTTCCGTATGTGACTCGTCTTGTTAAACGCTCTGTAAGAATGACAAAGTGGAGTGTGTTAAAAATTATAAAATTGATTAGAGGGGGTGTAAAAAATGAAGGATAAGAGAACGGTTATCTGTATTGTTTTGATAATGGTTGGACTTTTGATGTCCCTCGTTACTCTTGTTGCCATTGGCTTTGAATTGGAAAAGCTTTTAAACATAACGGAAAATACAGTCGAAATAAAAGAAAGCTTTAACAGTATAGCTATTAATTTGGAAGAAACGGACGTAACAATTAAGCCTGCAACAGATGGAAAATGCACCCTGTATACAAAATGTAAGGAATCCGTATCGATTAAATATACTATAGAAAACAGAGAGCTGAAGCTGGAATGTGAAACCGATGCCTTCACAGACTTTTTCACCGTGGGTGGCAGCAGTATGATTTTATACCTTCCAAAGGATGCGTATAAAAATTTAAAAATTATCGGCTCAACCGGTGATGTTAGCTTGTCACAAATAGACTTTGAAAGTGGAGAAATAGACGTTTCAACAGGAGATGTTGCGATAGATAGCAACTTGGCAAAATTAAATATTAAGGTTAGCACAGGTGACATAAGCATTATCGGTTTAACAGGAGAAAGTGCTGCTTTGAAGGCGTCTACAGGTGACGTTTTCATTAAAGATTCGACCTTTAGCGGAGAAATAAAGCTTGAGGGAAAAACAAGTGATGTTAAAATGAAAAACGTAAATGTCCTTAGCATAGAGGCAGAGGTTAGCACGGGCGAAATTGAGCTTGAGGGCGTAATTGCTACCAAGGAAATGAAGCTAAAGGCAAGCACAGGCGATATTGAGCTTGTACGGTGCGACGCAGAAGAAATGGAGCTTAAAACAAGCAGTGGTGATGTTGAAGGCACCCTGAATACAAGCAAGGTGTTTTATGTTATTACAAAGTCGGGACATGTTTCCGTACCAAGGAGCAACAAGGGTGGGCTTTGTCAAGTAACCACATCAAGCGGTGATGTTGAATTCAGAATAGTTGAATAACAGACAATAAAAAAGTCTTCTCAAAATGGAGTGAACTAAATGAGTTTCGCTTCAAAATGAGAAGACTTTTTATTATCTGTTTAGTAGAAAAATAGAAAAGGTTAAGTATCCTGCAAAGGTTACCCAAAGCAGGTACGGGATTTGGAGATAAGCGGCACCTTTGTTAATTTCCGAGTATTCTAAAATGGTTTTTAAAACCAAAACCCATAAAAGAATGAGCCATATAAATGCGAAGAAATACATCCGCATATTAAAGAAAATAATGCTCCAAAAGAAATTGACCACAAGGCTAAGACCGTAGGTGAAAAGAGCCTTGGCGCGCTTGTCGGAGTTGACAGACACAGAGTTATAAACAATGGCGGCGCTAACTCCCATAAGAACGTAAAGAATAGTCCATACAATAGGGAAAAGAATTGCAGGGGGAGAGAGGGCAGGCGTGCTTATTTCTTCGTATAAGTTCATATTGTCGCGAGTAAAAAATGCGGACAACAGACCCGTACCAACTGAAATTAAAATAGAGATTATATAGGGCTTTGCTTTTTTCATAAATTCACCTCTTTCAATATTGTCGCGTTTTTAGTACAATTATATTGAAAATGTGACTAACTTATGCTATACTGTAAGCAAGAAAACTCAATGGAGATGTTTTATGAATAAGGAAAATTCAAGAAAAATTAAGCTTCTAAAGATGTGGGAAATATTGAAAAGTGAAACTGATGAGGAGCATCCTATATCCACACCCGATTTGATAGCAAGGCTAAAGCAAGAGGGTATAGACGTTGACAGGAAAATTTTGTACGCAGATATTGATTTGTTGAATCAAAACGGCTACGAGGTTTTGACCGAGAGGGGCAGGAGCAATCAATATTACGTTGAGGACCGTACCTTTAATCAGCCTGAGGTTAGAATTTTGATGGACGCTGTACAGTCGTCTGCTTTTATTACCGAGAAGAAAACGTCGGAATTGCTTGACAAAATAGCAACTCTTGCAGGAAGCGAAAGAGGTACCGTATTAAAGGAAAACATTACAAAGTTTTCAACGGTAAAGGGCAATAATGAAACAATTTATTATTCCGTTGATACCATAATTGGAGCAATAAAGAAGAAAAGAAAGATCGGCTTTTATTACTCCGACCATAATGCAAAGGGCGAGCGTGTGTTCAGAATGGACAAGGAAGACCCAACGAAAAAGCGCTTGTATCTTGTAAATCCCGTTTGCACGGTTATAGATAACGGACAGTATTACCTTGTATGCTATGACGACAAGCACGACGGCGCTCTTGCAAACTACCGCATTGACCGTATGGACAAGGTTGAGCTTATAAATGAGCGCATAACTCCAAATCCCAAATTGAACGCCGAAAAGAATAAGCGCAAGCAGTTCAGCATGTTCAGCGGCGACCCCAAAACCGTGGTGTTTGAGGCGGACGGAAATATGATAGAATTGCTTTTAGATGAGTTCGGCAAGGGTATAAAAATTCGCCCCCTCGAAAACGGAAGATTACGTTGCACAGTAGATGTTCAGCAAAGCCCAATGTTTATTAATTGGTGTTGCTCCTTTGGAAAACGTCTGACAGTAATTTCCCCACCAAGCACCATTCAAATGATAAAAGAACACCTTACCCAAACCCTTGAGCAGTATGAATAATAAAGAAAAGCCAACTCTTGCGAGTTGGATTTTCTTTATTCAAAGCTTAAAAATTTATCGCCCTTGTAGAAAAGAATACCTTTGTCACCCACATTGAATTTTTTAGAAAAGGCTTTGTTTACTGCCATTTCAATGGTATCATTGTTTCCTAAATCAAAGGTTGCATAATATCTATTGTGCCAAACTGTGCCGGTTGGAGAGCCGCGTCTTACCTCTTGCATTCTTTTGCTGATAACTGTCGCATTAGAATGAGACGCACACGCTTTGCGTTTGTTAAATAATCCAACGCTAAAAAGTCTATATAACAAAGCAAGGGCAATTACTGCCAGAATAACGCTAAACACGATTATAAATGTAACCATCACATCCCCCTTTGCTTAGTCTATATACTCAATATATATTTCCGAATCCTCCGGAATATTTTCGATTTGCCAATAGTCAAGTGACCACGTTTTTCCTTGACATTCAAATACGAATGTTTCCTTTGTGGGTTCTTTTCCATTGACAGTAAAATTGTAACCCGAATAACACCATCCGTAAACAGTTGTGTTATACTGACCGCATGGAAACGGAATGAATTCATAGGAATCAAAATCGAGTTGTTTTGGGTCTCCGTTCATCAAGAACATTGTGGGTGAATCCAACCATTCTTCTTCAGAATATCCAAAAACGCTATATTGACCTTTATCGTTTGTTACAAAAGTTACAGTAACTAAAGAATCGTTGTTTGATACAAAGGACATTTCTACTATATCGTCGATATATACTTTATTAAGCATTATTTCAGGAGTTAGCACACCCGGCGTTTCATCAGGACGTAGCGAGTTTGCTCGTTGCTCTAACGCTTTTTCCGGAGTGTCTTGCCAAGTATCTCCAGAATGTGCATATCCATCGGTGAATAATTGCCAAAATAATATAATTCCGCCGATTAAGATTATGCACCCAACAATTATCCTTACTGTTTTTATGTTCATAAAACTTTTGTTCATAAAAGATATCTCCTTGGTAATGTATAATAATTATAGCATATGAAGTTGCCTTTTTCAAGAAAAAAGCAGAAAAACAAACAGGCTTGTTTTTGGTAGGCTTTTTCTTGCGAAAAAGAGCATCGCCGAGGTGCTTGTGTGCGAGCATACAGACCCCCCAAAAAACCTACTAATGAGCGGTTCGGGGATCCCTTATGACAACGGCTTTACCTCGTTTACGCACTCCATTTACGATAAAGCGCAAAGGAGTGCTCGCTCTGCCAAGAGCGTGCACTATAAAAGAAAAAGGTAGGTGTTGAAACCTACCTTTTTCTTTTATGGCGCAGGATCTGGGATTTGAACCCAGGCAGCGCTTTCACGCCCTACGAGATTTCGAGTCACGCCTCTTCGACCACTTGAGTAATCCTGCATATTGCTTAGATAGTATATCACAAATAGTGCACAAATGCAAGTGAAATATTTAAAAACCCGATATGTTTTTGCGCAGGCGAAAACATATCGGGTTTAAAATTATACTGTTTCGGGTAAAACGTACTTTTTGGAGTAGTTATAGTAAAGGGCTTGATATTCACCGCGGTCTTCCTTCATTTCTCGAACTGACTGGTGGAGATTCAAGTTGTCGTTAGCGGTGTCTATTAAGCAAGCGCCAATATTGGAGCAATGGTCTGCCGTTCTTTCAAGATTGGTGAGAATATCTGACCAAACAAAGCCCACAGCAATAGAGCAAGTTCCCTCTTGCAAGCGGTAAATGTGTCTTGCACGGAGCTGCTCCTTTAGGTTGTCTATTACCTCTTCGAGAGGCTCGATTTTTCGTGCGGTGTCTAAATCCTTATCAACAAATGCTTTAAGGGCAAGGTAGAGTATTTCACTAACGCTGTTTGCAAGAACTTTAAGCTCTTTTTTGGCATCGTGGGAAAAGTCAAGACCCTTGTCACGCAGCTCCTCGGCGGATTCAATTATATTAACCGCGTGGTCGGAAATGCGCTCAAAATCACCGATAAGGCGAAGCAGCATTGATGCTTCATCACTTGCTCTGTCACCGATTTGATGGCTACTTAATTTAACCAAGTAAGTACCTATTGCGTCCTCATACTTATCGGTTTTGTCCTCAGCCTTTCTGACAGCCTCAGCCTTGGCATGGTCATATTCGTTAATAACAGAGAAGCTAAGCTGGAATGCTTCAACAGCATCCCTTGCCATAGTAACAGTTGCATCATGGCACACGCCTAATGCGACAACAGGAGTGTTAAGGAGTCTTTCGTCAAGCTTTGGCTCGTTGTCCTCTACCATATCGTCCTTGATAAGCTTATATGCAAGCTTTTCCAAAAGTGCAGATGCAGGCAACAGAATTACAGTGCATCCTACGTTAAATACTGTATGGAGTATGGCGATTTGGAAGCCATCCGTCGGAGTGCCAAAGAATTGGTCAAAGACGGGGAATAGCTGTATTATATAGAATAATATAAGCATAATAACGGTACCGATTACGTTGAAGAACAGGTGAACAATAGCCGCTCTTTTGCCATTTTTGTTAGCCCCGGCAGAGGAAAGCATAGCGGTTACGCAAGTACCGATATTTTGACCCATAATGATAGGAAATGCGGCTCCGTTAGAGATAGCGCCCGTTGTGGAAAGAGCTTGCAAAATACCAACGGATGCAGAGCTTGATTGGATAATAGCGGTTAGCACCGCCCCTGCCAAAACTCCAAGAAGAGGACCGAAAAAGCCTAATGTATCTCCTGTGAAAAATGTAAAAATGTTGGTGAAAGCGGGAACGTTTTTGAGCCCTGAAACAGCGTCGGACATTGTGCTCATACCAAACATAAGTGTGGTAAAGCCTAAGAAAATAGTGCCAATATCCTTCTTTCTGCTGGATTTACCCATCATATACATAATGAGTCCGATAAGGGCAAGAATAGGTGTAAATGAGTCGGGCTTCAATATTTTAATAAACCAAGCGTCCCCCTCAATGCCACTTAAGCTTATAATCCAAGATGTAACGGTTGTGCCGACATTTGCACCCAAAATTACGTTGATAGCCTGCTTTAAGCTCATAAGCCCGGAGTTAACAAAGCCAACAACCATAACCGTTGTAGCGGATGAGCTTTGAATAATGGCGGTAACACCCAAGCCTGTTAAAAATCCCGCACCTTTGCTTGTAGTAAATTTAGCAAGCAAGGATTGAAGCTTGCCGCCTGCGGAACGCTCAAGAGCCTGTCCCATAACGTTCATACCGAACATAAACAGACAAAGACCGCCTATTAGCGTGAGTACGTCAAATAAATCCATAATAATCTCCTTTTATACAAAGTGATTATATTGTAACACCTGTGCGGAAAAATAAACACCAAGTTAGCGTAAATCCTTTGTAAAGGCAATGTAAAAAGGCTCCGACAGGAGCCTTTTATGCTTTAAATTTAATTGTGACGGTTGTTCCCTTGTCAAGCTGGCTTTCAATGCTCATAGTGGCTCCGTACAGGGCGCATATGTGCTTAACAATAGCAAGGCCAAGACCTGTGCCGCCTGTCTTTTTTGAGTGGGATTTATCAACTCTGTAAAACCGTTGGCACAAAAGAGGAATGTGCTTTTCCTCAATACCAATGCCCGTGTCGGAAACGGTCAAAACAGTACCGCCATTGTCCTTTGAAATTTTGACAGCTATACTACCGTTTTCGCGATTGTAATTTACTGCATTGGAGCAAAGATTTTGGATTAGCTCGTACATCTTTTTAGGGTCGGCTGTGACCTCGCCCTCGCCATCTATGGAATAGGTCAAATTCTTTTCAAGTATTTTTACCTTTAATTCCTCAAGGACCTCCTCGGCAGTGGCTTTTAGGCTAACGCTTGCGGTTGCAGGCATCTGCTCGGTGTCACCACCCTCCAATTTGCTGAGCTTTAGCATATCTGAAATAAGAGAGCTTAAGCGTAAGCTTTCCTTATGTATGCGTTCGATACGCTTCGATGCACTCTCATTTATTTCCTCGTCAGCCAAAAGCAGCTCGGACAATCCCTGCATAACGGTAATAGGAGTCTTTAATTCGTGAGAGGCGTTTGCAAAAAACTCACTCTTTTGCTTTGCAATGGCACGCTCGCTTGTTATGTCCGTTATTATTATAATGGAAGAAATTTTTAGGTCATCCTCTACAAGCTCGTGTATAACAATTGACAAATATTTACCATTATATTTATGTTCCAGGTCGAAATTTTCAAAAATGTGCTCTTGAATTTTTGTGTAAAGCTCTGAGTCATCAATCAGAGTAAAGAGCTCCTCACCCACAAGGGCTCTGTTTTTTCCAAACAGCTCTTGTGCGCTTTTGTTAATAAAGGCAATCTCCTTTTTATCGTTCATCGCAATAATGCCTTGAGAAATGTTTTCAAGCACGCGGTTAAGCTTGCGACCCTGACGCTCGGTTTCTAAAATGTGGTTGTGAGTGCTTTCGTTAAGCTCGTTGATTTCACAAAGGACTGAGTATAGCTCAGGCTCGCTTTTGTCAGCGATTATAGGCACGTATTCGCCACGGTTAACGCTTTTCAAGCTCTTTCCTACATTGATAATTTTCTCTGAAACATTTAAGGAAATGAAGTGGGAAAGAATAATTGACAAAACAAGAGCCACAATCAAAACGATAATGAACATCGGAAGAGTGACGGCAATAAGGGCGGAAAGCTCGCTGCTTCGGATTGCCAAGCGCAAAATTACTACGCTTGAGTCCTCAAGGGTAACCTGCATAGCGTAGTAGGTCATTTCACACTCAAAGGTTTCGGAATATCTTTTTACTGGCTTTGGGTTGCCGTCAAGGGCTGCTTGTATTTCCTCACGGTTTAAGTGATTTTCAAGCTCTGCGCGGGTGTCGCTTTCCAAAATAACGTCACCGTTGGTTTCAAGAATGGTTATACGGAATTTGTCATTGCCCTCATACGCCTTGAATTTGTCAAATTTCTCTCGGCTGTCGAGCATAAGGGCGGTGATTTTCGTTTCCTCAACAAGTCTTTCCACCATTACCTGCTCGGCATTTAAGCTCATTGCAATATAACCGAAAATAAATACGATAAGGGTAGAGGCCAATATAACGGAGAAAAATCTTAGAAAAATCTTTCGTTTCATCTTGCTTCGTAGCGGTAGCCAATGCTACGCACGGTAACAATTTGACCGCTTCCCTTTACCGATTTGATTTTTTCGCGCAAGGACGCTATGTGCATATCAATAGTGCGGGTTTCTCCAATAAAGCTCTCTCCCCATACCTTACGGAATAAGGTTTCACGCTCAACTGTGACACCTGCGCGGCTAAGCAAAAGCTTTAACAGGTTGAACTCTTTGAGAGTCAATCCTAAGTCAATGCCGTTATAGTAAATTTTAAATACGTTGTTGTCAATGGTAAAACCCTCAACCTTGGAAACAAAAAGACTTGCGCGGCGCAAATTGGTTTTAACCCTTGCGATTAATTCAAGGACGGAAAAGGGCTTAGCCATATAATCATCAGCCCCACGGTTAAGACCCTTGACAAAGCTGATTTCATCACTTTTTGCGCTTACGATTATAACAGGTACTCTTTCGTCCAATTCTCTAATTCTGGACAAAATTGTGTACCCATCCATATCAGGAAGCATAATATCTAATATTATAATATCGGGACGCTTGGCGTCGAACTCCTTTAAAAATGAAGCACCGTTTTCAAAGAGCTTGGTTTGGTACTCACCCTCAAAGGCACCCTCGTAAACCTCGCAAATGCCCTCGTCATCCTCTACAATATATATAAGTGGCTCCATAAATACTCCTAAACAGTAATATATTGTCATTATACCATAATTTAATGGACAAATCAATGTAAGTAATGTCAAAATTCCGTAAAATATGATATATAAATCTAAATATGCAAATATTTGCAGTTGATAATATAAGCCATAAAAAATAAGGAACGGAGTATATCCGTTCCTTTTAGAATACTTGCTTTTTAGCAACCGATGGAGTTGATTATTTCGTAAATTCTTTCAAAGTATTCGTGTCTTTCAACACAAAGAGCCTTCATTTCCTCAATCTGCTCAGGTGTGAACGCATCGAGGTCGCCATCCTTTAACTTGCCCTTATACATTCTGTCAACTATAAGAGCCCAACGGATGTCAGTTGTAACAATCTTGTCGTGGCGTGAGCAAATAACAAGGTCGCTCTTTCCTTCTAACAAAGCCTCAACAGCCTTGTAGCCGCACTTAGAAGCAAAGCTTCTGTCAGCTAAGGTTGGAATACCACCGCGAACAATGTGAGCAGGACGAACGAATCTTGATTCAATTCCTGTTTCAGCTTCAATCTCTTTTGTAAGAGCCTCAGCAAAAGCACCGCCCATACCCTCAGCAACTACAACGATAAAGCTACGCTGACCTAGGTCTCTCATTTTCTTCATCTTTGCAAACAAAGCAGCCTTGTCAAATGGCATTTCGCTAAGAACTACTCCAATAGCGTTCAAAGCCAAGCCTGTTTCAGCGGCAATGTATCCTGCGTTTCTACCCATAACCTCGATAACGCAGCATCGTGCGTGAGATTCACAGGTGTCACGCAATGCGTCAGCAAGAGTAAGAACCGTGTTCATTGCTGTGTCAAAGCCAACAGTTGTGTCGGTTGCGGTAATGTCATTGTCAATAGTGCCTGATACACCAATGCAAGGAATACCTCTCATAGATAGGTCGGTAGCACCGCGGAAGGTACCGTCACCACCGATAGCAATAATACCGTCGATATTGTGCTTTTTGCAGGTTGCAATAGCCTTTTGCATACCCTCTTCAGTTTTGAACTCGTCGCAACGGTCAGAGTAGAGCATTGTGCCACCCTTAGAAATAATGTCGGAAACGTCAAGAGCAGTTAAGCTTCTTGTTCTGTCATTGATAAGACCTGAGTAACCGCCGAGAATACCTATAACCTCAACACCCTTTTCAAGTGCGGCACAGGTAACACTCTTAATAACAGCGTTCATACCCGGTGCGTCACCGCCGGAGGTTAATACGCCAATTCTTTTAAACTTCTTTTCCATAATATACCTCAAAAAATGTAAAAAATTTCTTTGTGTATTGTAACATACTATGTATATAAAATCAATAGTTTTCCAAAACTTTTTCGTAAGCTATGGTAAGCAAGCGCTTGGTTGCTTCACTTCGTATTTCCTCACGGGAAAGGGTAGAGCCAATGTTAAGCAAAAAGCCATCCACCGTGTCTTTGTATGCGATGCCAACATAAACCGTGCCGACAGGCTTTTCTTTCGTGCCGCCGCCCGGACCTGCAATTCCTGTTGTGCTAATACCAATGTCAGTCTTTAAAAGTCTTTTAACACCTAATGCCATTTGGCAGGCAGTATCAAAGCTAACAGCACCGACTGTGTCAAGGGTTTCTCTTTGCACTTCCAAAACATTTTCTTTAACGGAGTTGTCGTAGGAAATAACACCGCCCCAATAAACTGCGGAAGCGCCTGAAACGTCGGTGAGCGACTTACCGATAAGTCCGCCCGTACAAGACTCGGCAGTAGCAATAGTCAAGCCTTTTTCATATAACGCTTTAACAAGCTTAGAACAAATATCTGTCAAATTAAACACCCCCTCTTTTGATAAGTTTAACACAAATTCCAAATTTATGCAATAAAAATTTTTCCAATGAATAACCACACAATAGCTGGGAAAAATAGAATGAAAACGGAGGTGAAAAATATGAGAGCTATTTTTACTGCGCTGCTTACCGCAGTTATGTTTTTTGTTCTGTTTCAAGTGATTCCCACAGAGGAGGAGTTTGAAATTTATAATTCTACGGTAAGGCTGCACGTTCTTGCAAATTCGGATAGTGAAAGCGACCAGGATTTAAAGCTGAAGGTAAGAGATGCGCTTCTAAACACGATAATTGATTTCGACGCTTCTAACAAGGAGGAAGCTTTAAAAAGCATTGAAAAAAATAAAGACAAGCTTGAAGAAATAGCGGAAACGGTAATTAGGAACAATGGCGAAAATTATGAGGTTAAAATTGAGGTTGGCAAGGAGCTTTACCCCACAAAGCATTATGAGGATTTTGCCCTGCCTGCGGGAGAATATACCTCAGTAAGAGTAATAATCGGAAGCGGAGAGGGGAAAAACTGGTGGTGCGTGTTATACCCGCCCCTGTGTACGAATTCTGCACTGAAATATGATGAGGACGCTTGTATTCAAGCGGGCTTGACCAAGGGTCAGTACGACCTAATAACCTCTAACGAAAGCGGAAAATATAAGGTGAAATTCAGATTTTTAGAATTCGCAGCCGAGGTGTTCGGCTTTGACTATTAAGGAATTGCTCTCGTATAGGGAGCAATTTTAAATTTAGACTTGCAAAAGCCCCCAATTAGTAGTAAAATATAGAAAATGAAAAAACTTGGGGGTGTATCTGTGTTTGGATATATTAAGCCCTATATTGAGGAGTTAAAGGTAAAGGATTTTGAGCTCTACAAAGCCACATACTGTGGTCTTTGCCGAACTATGGGGAAATGTACTGGCTGTGTGTCTAAAATGACACTCAGCTATGATTTCGTGTTTTTTGCTCTTGTTCGCATGGCGCTTTTGAAAGCAAAGGGCGAGGTGAAAAAGCATCGTTGCGTTTTGCATCCTTTTAAGAAAAGGTTGATGCTGGAGATGAATCCTACTCTTGAATACACGGCTAAAGCAAGCGTAATTTTGACCAGAGTTAAGCTGAAGGACAATATAAATGACAGTCGCGGATTTTCTCGCTTTTTGGCAAGAATAGCGGGGGTAGTGTCGATATTTTTCAAAAAAACGGACAAAAATCTCTTACCGTTGAGGGACAAAATTCAAGCTTGCTTTGATGAATTGCTTGCCCTTGAAAGAGAGGGCTGTGACTCTATTGACATGGTAGCAAACACCTCGGGCGAGCTAATCGGTCATGTGGCTTCCTTCGGTTTGGATGAAAAAGCATCTGAGATTGCATACGATATTGGCTTCCATTTGGGCAAATGGGTTTACGTTATTGATGCTTGTGATGACCTTGAGCGCGACGTTAAAAAGGGCTCGTACAATGTGCTTAAATGCGCCTTTGGAAACGAGCTTGGAGCGGCAGAAAAATCAATGCTGAAAAATGCTATGCTTTTGGAGCTCGACAGTATGAGCAAATCCGTTGAAAAAATAGATTTTTATGAGCATAGGGACGTGGAAGCAATAGTTAAAAATATCGTTTATGAGGGCTTGGTACAGGAGACCGATAGGGTGCTTGGGAAAAAGACCAGAAAAGAGAAAAAGCGAGAAAAAGACGGCAAAAAAGAGTAAAAGACCGAATTTTCACAAGGAATTCATTCAAATGGTCTTTACTTTTCATATAAAGTATGATATAATGTGCAAAATAATTTGTTTTTTGGAGGACTTTTGATGAAGAGCCCATATGAAATTCTTGGCATTTCACCTAACGCGACAAATGAAGAGGTGAAAAAGGCTTATAAGGAGCTTGCAAAAAAATACCATCCCGATAATTACGTTGACAGTCCTTTGGCAGAAATGGCAGAGGAAAAAATGAAGGAAATTAACGAGGCATATGACGAAATTTTGCGTCAAAGAACCTCCGGTAAGAAGGGCAGTGGCGCAAGCGACGGCCATTCCAACAGTAGCTATTACGCTTACGATAATATAAGAGCCGCTATCAATTCAGGCGATTACAGATCTGCCGAGGGGATGCTTAACAACATTCCTCAGACAAATCGCGGTGGAGAATGGTTCTTTTTGAAGGGCTGCATCCTTGTTCAAAGAGGCTACTACTTTGATGCTATGCGTTATATTGACAGAGCTTGTGAGCTTGACCCAAGTAACAGAGAGTATCAAATGCTTCGCGATAATTTGCGCGTTCAATCACAATCCTATGGTAATCCTACCTCAAGACCGCAGGCAGGCGGATGCAATATGTGTGACGTTTGCTCTATGCTTATTTGTCTTGATTGCTTGTGCAGATAACCGACCGTGCGTAGAATGCGTAAAACCAAATATATTACATTTGGTGCTATAATGGCGGCGCTTAGCGTGGTTATGCTTTTGCTTGGCGCTTTGTTGGGGATTCTTGATTTAACAGCGGTAATAATAGCATCTGTATTTTTGCTCATTGCTCGCGAGGAAGTTGGATACAAGGCAATAAGCATTTATTTTGTAACTACCGTGATTGCTATAATTATTCCGCTTACCTTTGTCACAGCTATCGAATATGCTATCATTGCTATATATCCCATCTTCAAGCCCTTGTTTGATAAGCAGACACCTGTTTTGAAATGGAGCTTAAAGGTCATATATATTCTTTTAGCCTCGGCGGGGATTTTCTTGGTTTCACGCTTTTTGGTGGCGGAGGCGCCCTTGTATATGGACATACTTTTGGCGGTGGGATGCTTGCTTGTATTTTTCCTCTATGATGTTTTGTTGTTCCGTTTTTCAATGTATTACGGATTTACGCTTCGTCATAAGCTGAAGCTGGACAGATTCTTTAATCAATATTAACTAAAACCGCAACCGTTTTTGTTGCGGTTTTGTTTATTCGTACAATTATATAATAAAAAAGTTGACAAAACTACATAGTATAAGTTAAAATATAGATATAATAGTATAATGTGAGGAAGTAGACATATGTTTAGAAGCATGACTGCCTTTGGCAGAGCCCGTGAAACAGTTAGCGGTAAGGACATAACGGCGGAAATTAAGTCTGTTAATAACAGGTATTTTGACTGCACTGTTAAAATATCAAGGCTGTATAGCTTTTTGGAGGATAAAATTAAGCAATACTTACAGTCTAAGGGTATTTCAAGAGGTAAGGTTGAGGTTTTTGTTTCCATCGATTTGCTTGAGCAAGATGGGGTAGAAATTAACCTTGATACCGCTTATGCTAAATCTTATATTGACGCATTGTATAAGCTACGCGATACCTTTGATTTGAAGGACGATATTACTGTTTCAAGAGTAGCGGCAAACAAGGATATTTTCACAGTTAAAAAGCCTGAGGACGATATCGAAAAGGATTGGGCTGATATAAAGGCGGTGCTTGACAAGGCGCTTGACACGTTTATTGAAAGACGTGAGGTTGAGGGTGAAAATCTTTACAAAAATATTGCTGAAAAAATAGACAACATTAAAGGCTATCTTAAGGAAATCGAAAAGAATTCCGAAAGCGATATAAACGGTTACGCAAAGAAATTAGAGGATAGAATTATAAAGTTTTTGTCCGATAATTCGGTGCAGATAGACGAGCAAAGAATTCTTACAGAGGTTGCTATCTTTGCCGACAAGATTGCCATTGACGAGGAGCTTGTCAGATTGAACAGTCACTTCGGTGCATTTGAGGACATTGTCAAGGCAAACGAGCCTGCGGGCAGAAAGCTTGATTTCTTGCTCCAGGAAATGAACAGGGAAACAAATACAATCGGTTCTAAGGCTTCTAACTCCGATACAGCTCACTTGGTTGTAAATATCAAGAACGAGCTTGAAAAAATCAGAGAGCAAATACAGAACATAGAGTAAAGAAAATGAGATTTATAAATTTAGGCTTTAACAATATGATTCTTGATGAAAGAATCGTGGCTATCGTTTCTCCCGAGTCTGCTCCTGCGAAAAGGACAGTTTCCGAGGCTAAGGAAAACGGTAGAATAATAGATTGTACAGGCGGAAGAAAAACAAAGTGCGTTATTATCACAGACTCTGACCATGTGGTGCTATCCGCATTGTCGGCGGACTCTTTAAGCGCGCGCTTGAATAATGAGGAAGGTGGAGAAGAGAGATGAAAACGGGACTTTTATTCGTTGTTTCAGGACCTGCAGGCGGTGGAAAAGGAACGGTTGTTAAGAAAATTTTGGAGAATCATCCTGAGATTGCCTTGTCGATTTCAATGACCACAAGAGAGCCACGTCCCACAGAGACCCCGAATGTTGAATACTATTTTGTTTCCAAGGAAGCTTTCTTAGAAAGAATAGAAAAAGGCGAAATGCTTGAATATGCCGAGTATAACGGTAATTACTACGGCACACCTAAGGCGAAGGTTATGGAAAGCCTTGAAAACGGACGCGACGTTATACTTGAGATAGAGGTTGAGGGAGCTATGCAGGTTAAGAATGCGTTTCCTGAGGCTATTACAATTATGTTGACTCCTCCAAACAAGGAGGTGCTTGAGGCTCGTTTAAGAGGCAGAGGCACCGAAACAGAGGAAAATATACTTAAAAGACTTGCTAAGGCAAAGCTTGAAATTCAATTTATGCCAAAATACGACTACTCCGTTGTTAACGAGGATAATGGGGTGGAAGAATGCGCAGAGCTTATCTATTCCATAATGGAAGCTGAGCATAGAAAAACAGTACATACCAAATCAATTATGAAAAATTTTGAATAACATTTAAGGAGAATATAAAATGCTTTACCCATCAATTCAGGAATTATTAACAGCAACAGCAAAGGACGGACAGGAGAAGCTCAACAAGTATTCCGTAGTTATGGCAACCGCTAAATGTGCGCGCATGATTACTAACGAGTACATCGAGCAGCGCCACATTGCTGAAAAGAAGGTTGCGAGCAAGGAAACTGAGAAGGATATCAGCTCTCTTATCAACAAGGATTACAGAGACGAAAAGGCAGTAAAAAATGCTCTTCGCGAGATGAAGGACGGTAAGTTTGAGGTTTATCTTCCAAATGAAGAGGGCTACGAGGATTCAATTGTTGAGGTTGTTGACTACGTTGAGCCTAAGGAAGAATACAAGCCATACAAGCAGCTTTTGTTAGAAAGAACTGCTAAAGAAGATGATGAAGAAGATGAAACAGGCGAAGCAGATGTGGAAGAGAGCGCATTTGATGACTTCGACAGCAAGGAATTAATGGATGCTGACGAGGTGTTTACAAATGAGGAAGGCTACACAGTAGGCGACGCTGAGGATATGGAATAACCGTTAAGTACATTAAAGGAGGGGGAAAGGTATGTGTGGCGACTATATAGGGGTATATATACTCGACGTGCCATACCACGCCGACCTTGAATATACTTATTTTGTTCCTTTAGATTTACGGGAAAGCATATTAAAGGGCGCGGCTGTTGTTGTGCCCTTTGGTGCTTCAAACCGTAAAAAAACTGCGATTGTTGTTAACGAAAATGCCAAAGAGGTATCAGGTGCCAAGCCTGTTTTTTCTTGCCTTTCAAGATATTTTTGCTTGAATGATGAGATGATTGAGCTTTGTGATTTTATGAAAAGGCAAACTCTTTGTACCTATGGTGAAGCGGTTAAATGTGTTATACCGTCAGCTTTGATTACCAAAACAAAGGAAACCTTTTCTGTAACGGGAAAAATGGAAGAGCCGTCACCTCTTTATGATTTTATTTGTGAAAATCCCGATGTGGACTTGAAGAAAATCGAGAGCGGATTTGAAAATGCAGAAGCAGAAATAAAGCGCCTTATAAGGCTTGGTGTCATTAAAAAGGATACCGCTGTAACCGAGAAGGATAAAAGCAAGTACGAAAATCGTGCATATTTGCTTGTTGACCGAGAGGAAGCCCTTGAAATTGCCGATGGTAACGGACCTGTAAAGCTTCGAGGCAAAAAGCAAGGGGAAATTTTAAGGCTTCTTTGCGAGTATGGGGAGTTGCCAGATAAGGAGATTTACGAAATGACCTCCTCCTTGAAAAGCACCCTTGACGGGCTTGTGAAAAAGGAGCTTGTGGCACTTCGTAAAATAGAGATAACAAGGACCGCTTACA
The DNA here is from genome assembly GCA_045532975.1 of Eubacteriales bacterium. Classification (GTDB taxonomy): domain Bacteria; phylum Bacillota; class Clostridia; order Oscillospirales; family CAG-272; genus RGIG2000. The sequence goes on from JAZSGX010000002.1 coordinate 22,287, forward strand.
CCTTTAAGGAAGGAGAGAGGGAGCCTGTTGTTTTAAGCGAGGAGCAACAAGGCGCATTTAATACGTTACAGTCGCTGTATCACGAAAACGAGCCTCGCGCCGCACTTTTGTACGGTGTAACGGGTAGTGGCAAAACCAGCGTCATCAAGCGTATGATTGATGAGGTAATTGATACGGGACGTGGCGTTATCGTTTTGGTGCCCGAGATTTCTTTAACTCCGCAAACGGTTGAAACCTTTTGCGGATACTACGGCGAACGGGTGGCGGTTATACATTCCAACCTATCAAGCGGTGAAAGATTTGACACATACAAAAAAATCTTTGACGGACGCGCTGACATTGTTATAGGCACGCGTTCCGCAATTTTTGCCCCTGTTAAAAGCTTGGGTATGATAGTTATTGACGAGGAGCAGGAGCATACATATAAATCGGATACCAATCCGAAATATTTAGCTCACGACATAGCACGCTTCAGATGCGCGCGTTCAAACGCACTTATGCTTTTGGCATCTGCCACGCCGTCTCTTAATTCTTACTATAAGGCAATGAGTGGCGCTTACACTCTTGTAAAGCTGACAAAAAGGTACGGAAATGCGGTTTTGCCCGACGTTATAATTACCGATATGCGCAATGAGAGAGTACGAGGCAATATGGGTGCCTTTGGCGTTAAGCTTTCGGAGTATATGGGAAGAGCTATTGAGGACAAAAAGCAATCTATTCTGTTTTTAAACAGGCGCGGCTATCACTCCTCTGTTTCCTGTCAGGAGTGTGGAAAGGCAATAGAGTGTCCTAATTGCTCCGTTGCTTTAACATACCATTCATACAGGAAAATAGACGGAGATTTAGACAGAGAAAGCATGCATCAAACAATGCAAAAAAGCGGTGTTTTGAAGTGCCATTATTGCGGTTACCGTACAAAGGTGCCCGACAGATGCGAATGTGGGGAAAGCCACTTTGATTTTGTAGGCTTTGGCACTCAAAGGACAGAGGCGGAATTGGAAGACCTTTTCCCGGGAGCGAAAACGTTGCGTCTTGATGCTGATACGACGACATCGAAGCTTTCCTATGAACAAATTTTGGGAGCCTTCAGAAACAAGGAAGCAGATGTTTTGATTGGCACTCAAATGGTAACTAAGGGGCACAATTTCCCTCTTGTTACTCTTGTTGGAGTAGTAATGGCTGACACTATGCTATATACAAGTGATTATCGCGCAAGCGAGCGCACCTTCTCAATGCTTACTCAGGTTATAGGCAGGGCAGGTAGAGCAAGGGACAAGGGTGTTGCCGTAATACAAACCAATTCTCCAAACGCCCAAACTATTTTGCTGGCATCACAGCAGGATTACGACGCTTTCTATCAAAACGAAATACAAGTAAGACGCGCGTATGAATTTCCGCCATTTTGCGACATTGCGGTGCTTACCCTTTCCTCGGTTAATGAGCTTATGCTGACCAAGGGAGCGGAGCGAATGATAAAGCGCTTAGAGGAGGAAATAAAGGAGCTTGGCGTGCCTGTTAAGGCGTATGGACCCTTTGAAGCGCCCATATACAAATCAAACGGAAGATACAGAAAGAGAATAATCATAAAATGCAAGCTAAATAATAAGCTACGCGCAGTGTTCTCTAAAATTTATATAGAATTTACAAGGTCAAACGACAAAAATCATTTGTCCATTGACTTTAATCCATCAAATATTTGAGGTGATAAAATGGCACTTTTAAAAATTGTAAAGGAAAGTGATGATTTGGAGTTTTTGAGGAGAAAAAGTGCTCCTGTCAAGGAAATAACTCCAAGAATTATAACGCTTCTTGACGATATGATTGAAACTATGAGAGCTGCAAACGGCTGTGGCTTGGCTGCTGTACAGGTTGGAGTTTTGCGCCGAGTAGTTGTTATTGAAACTGAGGATGGCTTGTTTGAGCTTATCAATCCTGTGATAGTTAAAAAGTCCGGAGAGCAGGAGGGGGCAGAGGGTTGCCTTTCCTTGCCGGGAAAATGGGGGCTTACAAAGCGCCCGGCGTGTGTGACAGTACGCGCAATGGACAGAAATGGCGAGGAGTTTGAGCTGACCGGCTACGATTTGCTTGCTAAAGCTATTTGCCACGAGGTTGACCATTTGGACGGTAAAATCTATACAGACAACGTTATCAGAATGTTAAGACCTGACGAGCTTGAAATGGATGACTGATTATGAAAATATTATTTATGGGTACGCCCGAGTTCGCGAAAGAGAGCTTAAAGGCGATATATGAAAGCGGCGAGGAAATCGTTGGCGTTGTTACCACACAGGACAAGCCTAAGGGCAGAGGAATGGTTTTAACGCCCAGCGACGTAAAGAAATACGCCTGTGAGGTTGGCTTGCCTGTATATCAGCCTGCAACCTTGAAGGACGGAGCTTTTCTTGATACATTAAAGGAGCTTGAGCCGGAGCTTATTATAGTTGTGGCGTATGGCAAAATTTTGCCTAAGTACGTCCTTGATTTTCCTCGTCACGGATGTATAAACGCTCACGCCTCAATTCTTCCGAAGTACAGGGGAGCGGCGCCTATTCAACGTTCTATTATAGACGGTGACTGTGAAACAGGTGTCAGCATTATGAAAATGGACGTAGGGCTTGACACAGGCGATGTTATGCTTGTGGAAAAGGTGTCTATTTTGGAAAATGATAACTTTGAGGATGTACACGATAAGCTTGTAGCTGCGGGAGCTACGGGACTTTTAAAGGCTATTGAGCTTTTTAAAGCAGGTAGGGCGTCCTTTATTCCACAGGGAGAAGAATTCACCTATGCGGAAAAGATTACCAAGGCGGATTGCTTGATTGATTTTAGCAAATCTGTCAAAGATGTGCACAACCAAATAAGGGGCTTGTCACCCATTCCTTTGGCGTATACCAAGACATCTGACGGTAAGGTGTTAAAGGTTACGAGGGCTCACGTTAGCGAAAAGGGAGCAAGGGGTCAGGCAGGCGAGGTTGTGATGCTTGATAACGGTATATATGTTAGTTGCCAAGACGGTGTCATAGTGCTTGATGAAATTATACCCGAGGGTAAGGGTAGGATGAGCGCGCCTGCCTACATTAACGGACGCAAAATCAACGTAGGAGATATACTGGGTTAATACGATTTTTGAAAAAAGGAGGGGGACGTGTGGATAATCCAAGAAAGCTTGCGCATTTGTCACTTATAAAGGGTGATACACAGGATTGTTATACCAATATAGAAATTAATACGGTTTTGTCTCGCGCTAAGCTTGAAAAAAATGATGCCTCTCTTTATACACTTTTGTATCTTGGTGTAACGGAAAAGAAGCTGTTACTCGACTATATAATAGGCAAATATTCAAAAATTCCCGTTTGCGAAATTGATTTGGAAGCCTTAAACGCAATTCGATTAGGCTTATATCAAATACTGTTTACGGACAGAATTCCTGACCATTCTGCGGTTGACGAAAGTGTGAACTTAGCGCCGAAAAGGTCAAAGGGCTTTGTTAATGCAATTTTGCGGAGCTTTTTGCGTGACGGAAAGAAGATAAGCTACCCAAAGGATGAGTGGGAAAGACTGTCGGTGGGAAATTCTATTCCTATGCCTATTATCGACCTGTTTAGAAAGTCCTACGGTGATGAGATGGCAAAAGAGCTTGTGAGCTATAGCGAAAATGATTTTAGTCTTTCGCTAAGAGTAAATACTTTAAAATTAAGCAGCAAGGAAATTTTTGTGGAGCTACAAAAAAGAGGACTTAATCCTCAATATTCAAAATATGGCAACGGTGTTATAAAATGCTCCGTTTCCGTTAGCGAAATCAAGGATTTAATCGACACAGGGTGTGTGTTTATACAGGATGAAAGCTCATATACCTGCGCTAGTGTTGTTGGAGCGAGAGAAAAAGAAAGAATAGCGGACTGTTGTGCTTGTCCCGGCGGAAAAACATTTTCTATGGCTATTGAGATGGAAAATCAAGGCAAAATACAAGCCTATGATTTGCACAGAAATAAGCTTAGCTTAATAGAAAAGGGGGCAAAACGCTTAGGCGTTGACATAGTTTCTGTTGCGGAGCAAAATGCAAAGGTATTTGTGCCGGAAAACGAAGGCGTGTTTGATAGAGTTCTTTGTGACGTTCCATGCTCCGGCTTAGGCGTAATTTTTAAAAAACCGGATATAAAATACAAGTCAATCGAAGCGATTAATGCTTTGCCGAAAATACAGTATGAGATTTTGCAAAACTGTTCCCGTTATGTTCGTGTGGGTGGAGTGCTTGTTTATTCAACTTGCACCCTTTGTAAGGACGAAAATGAGAATAATGTGACGAAATTTTTGCAAGAAAATAACAGCTTTGAGGCTTGTGAGTTCGAGATAGGTGACGTAAAATCACAAAACGGTATGTACACCTTTTTTCCACACAAAGAGGGGACAGACGGATTTTTTGTGGCAAAGCTGATAAGGGTGAAATAATGGAAAACAAAAGGTATGATATTCTTTCATTGACTCAGGCAGATATAGAAAAGATTGTTTTGGAATTGGGTGAGCCCAAATTCAGAGCAAAGCAAATTTACGGTTGGATTATCAAGGGAATGTGGGGAAGTGAAATGCGCAATATTCCCGCGTCCTTACAAAAAAAGCTTGAGGACGTGTGCGAGTTCCGTTTGCCACAGGTAAAAAGAAAATTGGTTTCTCAAATTGATGGAACAATTAAGTACTTGTTTGAGCTTATTGACGGTGAGTACATAGAGTCCGTATTTATGAAATATGAGCATGGTAATACTCTTTGTATATCCTCCCAGGTTGGTTGCCGCATGGGATGTAAATTTTGCGCTTCAACTCTGCTTGGCAGAGTGCGTGATTTGACCCCGTCAGAGATGCTCGGGCAGATTATTGCCGCCCAAAAGGACACAGGGGAGCGCATTTCCAACGTGGTTATGATGGGTATTGGCGAGCCACTTGACAACTACGATAACACGGTTAAGTTTTTAAAGCTTGTCAGTATGGATGAGGGGCTTAATATAGGCTTGCGCCATATTTCAGTTTCCACCTGCGGTCTTGTTGATAAAATAGATAAAATGGCAGCCGAGGGCTTGCCAATAACCTTGTCCGTTTCCTTGCACGCGTACGATAACGAGGTAAGGAGCGGTATAATGCCTGTAAACAATAAATATCCAATTGAGGAGCTTTTAGCCGCTTGCGATAGATATTTTGATAAAACAGGCAGGCGTATATCCTTTGAATACACCTTGATAGCGGGGAAGAATGATACACAAGAGGGCGCGTCTCGATTGGCAAGCGTGCTCAAAAAGTACATTCACGGGCCTTGCCACGTTAACTTGATTCCCTTAAACGAGGTGGCAGAAACGAAGCTGGAAACGTCAAAGAACGTAAATAACTTTAAAAATAAATTAGTGTCTCTTGGTATAAACGCAACGGTGCGAAGAAGGTTAGGCTCGGATATTAATGCATCCTGCGGTCAGCTAAGAAGACAGGAAAAAGGAAAGACAGAGTAATGATTTGCACAGGAAACACAGATATAGGTATGGTTCGTAGCACCAACCAAGATACCCATATCATAACTAAATATTCGGAAAAGACTTGCCTGTGTGTAGTATGTGACGGCATGGGAGGTGCAAGTGGCGGTGAAACCGCATCTAAAATCGCTGCTGAGACTTTTACCGAGGTTGTAAGTGATTTTATCCGTCCATATGTTGGACAGAAAGAAAAGGGCTTTAGTGTAAACGACGTAAAAAAGGTCATGAAAAAAGCTCTGCTTTTGGCAAACGAGGCGGTATATAATGAGGCTAAAAGAAAGCCTCACTTGAAAGGAATGGGAACAACGCTTGTTGCGGCGTTGGTCATTAACAACAATGTTTTTTGTCTGAATGTCGGAGACAGCCGTATGTACTTTATGAAGGGCAGTAGAATAAAGCAAATAACCAAGGATCACTCATACGTTCAGCATTTGCTTGATAGCGGAAAAATCACCAAGGATGATTTGGAATATAAGCTGAACAAGAATATAATTACCCGTGCAGTGGGCACGGAAATAACTGTTGACCCGGATACGTTTAAGTCAACTGTTGGTGACGGTACGTTTATTTTGCTTTGTACAGACGGTCTTTGTAATTATGTGAATGATGAAACTATATGCGACATTGTGTCAAACGACTTTGTGGCAAGAGAAATAGATGAAATCGGACTTGGCATAAGAGCAAGAAAATTGATTGATACAGCCAATAACAATGGCGGCGGTGATAATATCACTGTTGCGCTAATAAAGGTATAAAGGGGGAGAGAAGGTTGGAAAAGAAGAACGAAAAATATGAGAAGTATAAGGCGTATGAAGGCTTGCTTCTTGATAAAAGATATTTGCTTGAGCATTTGATTGGTGTCGGCGGAATGGCTGTAGTGTTCAGAGCCAAGGATATGGTTTTGAGCGAAATGACGGTTGCTGTCAAGATGCTCAAGGAGGAGGCGGCTTGCGACGAGGTTGTTGTAAAACGCTTTAAAAATGAGGGCAAGGCACAATATACTCTTGACCATCCTAACATTGTAAGAGTTTTTGACGTTAATGTTAAGGGCGAGGTTAAATATATGGTTATGGAGTATGTGTACGGCATAACCCTTAAAAATTATCTGATTGGCAAAAAAGGACCTCTTTCCTTCGACGAGATTATGAGCTACGGTACGCAGGTTTTGAGTGCTCTTTGTCAAGCTCACGAAAATCTTATAATACACAGAGACATTAAACCGCAAAACATAATGGTTCTTAAGAATGGACAGATAAAAATGATGGATTTCGGTATAGCAAAGCTTCCTAATACCGAAACCGTTACTGTAACAGACAAGGCAATAGGTACTGTTTATTATATGTCGCCAGAGCAAGCAAGGGGAAAAAAGGTAGACACAAGGACGGATATTTACTCCTTTGGTGCAATGCTTTACGAGCTTGCAACAGGTAAAACTCCATTTAACGGAGATAGCCCCTGCGATATTTTGGTAAAGCATATTACCGAAAAGCCTGTGCCCCCAAGAAGCATAAATGCAAACGTGCCTGTGGGACTTGAGCAAATTATACTTTGCGCCATGAGCAAGTCTGCAGATGACCGTTTTGACACTGCCGAGGAGCTTCTTTCTTATATGAGAAGACTCCAAAAGAATAAGAAAATTAAGTTTAATGACTTGCCGTCAAATGGCTTTTTCTTAAATCTTTTAGGTGGTATTAAGGGTGTATTTTCAAAGAAAAAGGGTAGTAAATGATTAAGGGTACAGTATTAAAGGGTGTTGGTGGACTTTATACCGTGCGCCTCGACGAGGAATTGAACGGAGAGGCAACGGTTCAAGTAAGAGGCAGAGGCTCCTTCCGTCATGAGAAGCTTGTGCTTCTGACGGGGGATAGAGTAGAGCTTGAGGAACAGAGTGACGGTAGCTTTTTCTGCAAAAGCATAGTGGATAGGAAAAACTCCTTGATAAGACCGCCTCTTGCCAATCTCGATGTTATTTTTGTTGTTATCCCCTGTAAAAAGCCTATGCCATCCTTTGAAATCATTGATAAAATGATTTCCATAGCAGAGCATAATAAAATAGATCCTGTGATTATTGTCACTAAGTCGGACCTTGATGAGGGCTTTGCAAAGGATATGGAAAGAATATACAAAAGCAGTGGCTTTGATGTTATTGTTACCTCATCTGAGAGTGGTGACGGAGTTGAGGGAGTGCGTGAATATTTGAAAAAGCGTACAGTAAGCACTTCTCCGATTTGCGCTTTTGCGGGAGCTTCGGGTGCTGGTAAAAGCACGCTTTTGAATGCGATTTTCCCTACCCTGTGTTTAGAAACGGGAGATTTGAGCCAAAAAATTGAGCGTGGCAAAAACACCACAAGACATACGGAGCTGTTTTCATTAAAGGAGCTTTTGGGTGGAGAGTGTAACGGCTATTTGGCAGATACTCCTGGATTTTCCTTGCTCGACTTTGAACGCTTTGATTTTTTTACTCTTGAGGATTTGTTTGACACCTTCAGAGAATTCAAGGGTTCAGTAGGTAAATGTAAATATACAAAATGCTCCCATACCAAAGAGGATGGTTGTGATGTTTTGGCAAGAGTGAAAAGTGGAGAAATTGAAAAAACTCGTCATCAAAGCTACATAGCGCTTTATGAAATTTTAAAGAAAAAGCCAAGCTGGAAAAAGTAACAAAATAAAGTTAGCTCCCATATTATGTAATAGGCGTGTAGTTTAAGACTTAGCCACTTGCAAGGGAGCTTTTGCTATGAAAATTGTACTTATAAAATCGCCTAAAATATTAGCCCCCATCTTGCGGAAAATATTTAAGGTAAAAAAATAGAGTAAGCCTCTGCGAATTTTTCGCAGAGGCTTTCCTATTGACTTGTTAAAGTGTTTATGCTATTATTAAAGTGTAAACAGCTTTTGAAGAGGAGAAGAATTTATGAAACGGTTAATTTTATTCCTTGCGCTTGTTGTCCTTGTATTTGTTTTTACAGTCAGCGTAGGCGCTGTTACAGGCGTTAAAAGTGATGAGTTCGGTGAGGTTACGCACGTTAACGGAGTAAATGAGGACACTCAAATTCAAGACAAAACGTCCCGCGTTGTTCTAAAAAACAGTGACGGTACATATACAACGTATCCTGCTTATTACATAAGTGATACAAAACTTCAATTTCAAGGCACTGTGCAATATAAGTTTGACGCTTTGAACAAGGCTCTCGGCACTAATTATGATATGGATAGCATTATTCGCTTGGAGATTTTGGCTGACTCAACGTGTATGAACCAAAACGGCGGTAAGCTTCAAGACAGAAAAAATTTGAAGGAGATTGCTTTCCCCAAAAATACTAAAATGAAAGAAATATGTGGTCAACAGTTTAAATCATCAGGTATTGAAAAGGCGCAAATTCCTGCCTCGGTTGAGATACTTGGCTCTCACATCTTTGAAGCCTGCGCATCATTGAAGGAGGTTAACTTTGACGAGGGATTTTCCTTAACGTCATTGCCTGCTCAAATGTTTACAGGCTGTTCAAGTCTTGAAAAAATCACTCTTCCAAATAGTGTGGAAAGCATAGGTAGGTCATGCTTTGCCGGTGCTACAAGCTTGAAGGAAATACACTTTGGAGAAAAATTTAAAAGTATGGGTGACCAGGTTTTTGCCTTGTGTCAAAATAATATGGTGATTTACGCGCCCGCAACCTTTATGGCGGAGGCGACAAGCATAACGACAGGCTCCTTCACCTATGATTCGGGCAATTTACATCTTGTTACTCTGTTTTTCGGCGGCACAAAGGAACAAGCACAGGCGTTAATAAACAAGGCAAGCCATAGGGGATTGAAGGAAGCGAAGCTTGTAGAATGGGACGGCGGAGAGGATAGCTCATATATCCCTGTAAATCCAACCTCTTGGACAATAGTTTATAGCTATAATATTTGCTCTCACAAATGGAGTGATAGGGTAGAAACAGAGGTCGTTGATTTTTATAGTGAAATTAAGGTAGGCTTGGTTTGTACCAAGTGCCAAGAAATGGATGTTTCCGAAAGAATTTCACCTATATTTGAATGTATGGGAAATTCAATCACTGAAAATCCGGACAAAAATGGCAAATATTATATGACCGTTGGGTACAAAATTGACAGTGAAGCCTACGAGAAATATAACAGATATGCACCGCTTGACTATGGCTTTGTCGTGTGCTTTGCAAACACTGTGGGCAACACACCAATGACGATAGCGAATGGCAAGGCTGTGCCAACAAACAAAAATCAAGTTTTCACAGTCACTAAAAGTGAGCTTTCTTTGAGCTTTGGCGATGTGAAAATGAGTGGCTTAACCTCCAAGGCTAATGGCAAGGAGCTGATTATGTGCATTTATGTTTTTGATGGTGAGAATATTTTCTATCTTTGCGAAAACGGTCAAGGCACAAAAGCTACAGGAACAGTTATCAGCGTAAAATAAAGAATAACCGACCTTGGTTTTCAAGGTCGGTTATTTTAATACTGACTGTTTAAGGTGTAGTTTCCGCTTTTTAGTGCTTCTACTAACTCGTCCATTGTGGTAATTTCCTTTTCTGTAAAGATACCACCGTTGGCAGGTGAGGTCAAATAGTGGAAATCTGTACCAGAGGTTTTGATAAGGCTAAATTTGTCTGCCCACATATCTGCAATATCATTTCTTGAATCGTGACCGAAGTGACCGTTAAACACCTCGACTCCGTCAAGACCGTCAGGACGGATAACCGTCATACCGTTTCTGAATGGGTGTGCCTGTACAAATAAGCAACCGTTTTCTTTGGCAATTTCG
>JAZSGX010000036.1:0-4638 GCA_045532975.1 Eubacteriales bacterium
GCATTATTCTCATTCATTTTTAATGTCCTCCTAATGTGGTTTTTGTTGCAACTGGCAGGTCGCTTCTTTATTATACCACATTAGGAGTTTTCATTTCTGACTCACCGGTAAACCTCTACCGAACCCCACGACTATCGTGGGGTTTTCTATATACAACAAAAACCTCGGCTCAGCCGAGGTTTTCCTTTATTATTTGGTCTTTGCTTTTCTGTTTTTTAATCGTGCGTCTTAACACAATAATGTAGTTAATTGTCAAGGCAACGATTGTAAACACCCAAGTAATTGGGTGAACAAGATAAAGAATTGACAAATCCTTGTATGCTTCAAACACGGTAAACACCCAAATTATTCTTATACCGCAGGTGCCAAAAATTGTAATCAAGGATGGAGACAAGCTTGAACCATGACCGCGGATTGCACCCGGCATAATTCCCATTATTCCCGCAAGAAAATAAAGTGGGAATGTATATTTCAGTCTTTGATATCCAAACTCAACAGCTATAGGGTTATCTTTAATAAATATAGCCATTATCCACTTTTTGCCCAAAAACATTCCAAGACCTAAAACCAAGCCCAAGGATGCCGCCACAATAAGAGTATATCTAAATGCCTTACGGGCTCTTTCCACCTTGCCTGCCGCAACATTTTGGCTTGTGAAGGTTGTAGTCGCATTTATAAATGAAGTAAGGGTTACCCACATAAGACCCTCGATAGTACCAACCGCAGTGCTCCCCGCAATAGCGTGGTCACCAAAGGAGTTAACACCTGATTGCAAAAACACATTAGACAAGCTAAATGCAGCACTTTGTAAGCCTGCAGGAATTCCAATAGCAACTATTCTCTTTAGCTTATGCCAACAAAATTCCATATTTTTAAACGAAAAGGAAAACAAGCCCTTATTTCTTAGCAAATCAACAAAAATCAAAATTGCGGAAAGTGCCTGAGAAGCAACAGTGCCGATAGCAACGCCCACAACACCCATATCAAATACTGCACAGAAAAGAAGGTTTAAAAGAACGTTCAAAAGTCCGGAAGCAACAAGATAAATAAACGGTCTTTTTGTTTCTCCGGCGGTTCTGTAAACAGCGGCGCAGAAGTTGTATGTCATCGAAAACGGTACGCCAACCATAACTATTTGCAAATAAGTAGTAGCTCCCTCCAAAACTCCGCCTTGAGGAGTATTCATAAGAGAAAGCACAGGCTCAGCTACAAAAAATCCGATAATCATTACCACCAAGCCAAGAAATGGCGCTAAAATTACTGAGGTATCTATGGTCTTTTTTACCGATTTTTCATCCCTCATACCAAAATAAAAGGAAGAGATTACGTCAACACCCGCTGAAATACCCATAAACAAGCCGATTATTACGTTATATATACTCGAGGTCGCACCAACTGCCGCCAAGGCAACGTCCCCCGAAAACTGACCAACTATAATAAGGTCTGCCGCATTATAAACGCTTTGCAAAAGACCCTGTAGCATAATAGGAATTGTAAAAACGATAATTTTTTTGAACAATCCCCCATTTATCATATCAACACTGCGTGTCATTTTCTGCTCCGAAATCACGAAAAAAATAAGCAATTTTTAATTGCAAGTACATTGTAGCACAACGATTTATAAATAACAATAGCTTTATGCAAAAAAATGCGACAAATTTGTCGCATTTTTCTCAAATTTTAAGCAAAGGTAACTATGCGCTTATACACCTCATCGTGAATGTACAGGCTCGCAGCAATAAACGAAATTATGTATGTAATTTCAATCGCAATATTAAGCAGCGTCATCCACTCTGCATAAGGCTTTAGAATAACTGAAAGACTGTAAACCAACGCATATATCAAAGATACTGTCAAAACCGCCAAAATATGCCTTTTGGTGCGTCTGTCAAATTCCTTAACATAGTACTCGATATCAATTTCGGAAAACAGCTTTTGATTACATAATATGTTTTGCCTTGCATTTTTTCTGAGTATAACAAGAATTACAAAGGTTGCGCCAACCAATGCAAGTACTGCCAACACTGCACTTACAGAAACTGCGATATATTGGCGTTCTGCCTCAGAGGTTTTAAACACGCTTTGCAAATTGAACCTTTCAAAATATGTTACGTTTGACACCATTTCAAAGACATCTAAACCAATTTGTGCGGCAAAAACTCCAAGCAATACAAAAAACGTTTTATCAAGCTTATACACCCTCTTAAATGCCAAGAAAAGCAATGCTCCGATAGCGACAGCAGTTACAATGAAATCTTGGAAAATATCAACGCTTGTATATTCCCAAGTAAAATCAAAAATGAAAAGCGCGCCAATAGCGGTTGCAACCATAGCCCTTATGCTGTTTTTGGCAGACAAAAGTGCTTTATTGTTGCCTGTACGGTTTAAAAAGTCCGCTTTACATTTTTCTGCCACTTCAGAATTTACTGCTTTTTTAAAATATTTGATTATCTTTACTAACCAAACAATACCGATAACCAAAGCAAGCATTACGGAAAACAGTATAAACAAAGGTCTGAATCTCAAATATGAAGTATCAACGTCATACGAAAAGGCTCCATCGAGGGAAAGAGCGGTCAAATCAGGAAGCACCGCAAGAACAAGCCTTATTATAAAAACAATTATTGTGAAGCGTTTAATTTTAGGCTCTCTTGTATGTGCATAACCGTTTTCGGCAGGAACGACGTAAATAATCGTTGCAAAAAGCTTCACAAAAAACGGAATACCGAAAATCAGCTCGATTGCGCCAAAACAGAAGGAAAACAGCAGTGACATAGTAATATCAAGGGAAGATACCATAAAAATAGTAAAAATCTTAACTCCTGAAATTATGCACATTTTTTTTGCCGATTGGCAAAGCTCTGAGGCACATTCGTAAACGTATGATGCTTTATAAAATGCCTTTAATACAAGCAAATATCCCACCAGGTCAGGCAAGATATCAATATTTGAAACCAAGGGATTGAACCAAAATACTGCTGCTATAATCAAGCTCTTAAGCATTTATTCATCCCCCTTACCGTTTCTCTTGTTTTTTCTATCCTTGTCTGTTGCGCGGTTAAACATCTTGTTTAAAAAGTCAAACACTGCAACACCTGAGGAATTGTTCTCCATATTTTTGTCATCCTCATAGCAAATCCTTGCATAACAGTTAAACAAAATCACAAGCATAAACAAGGAATATAAAACCTGTGCTATGGTGCAAATGAGTCCAAAGCGCGGTGTCGCAACCTCACCAATAATAAACAGTGACAAAATATCGCACACTACATAGCCAAGGATAAATACGTTATTTACTATCGTCCAGCCCTGTATTTTATTAAGCCCAACCTCTTTAGCGACAAAATATATTGCTATGTGAATTGAAATGAGCAAGGCAGGTGCTAAATAATTCTGCACATACACAAGGACCTTATAGAAAGTGATGCTATCGTAGCCGAAAATAAACATAACAACCACCACAAGGCTGACAAGCATCAAGCATGCCGAAGCCCCAGCAGAAATCACAAATATCTTGTTGAGACTATACAGCTTGTATAGAGCGTACAGCATAAGAGCCGCGCCTAACATATAGGTAAAAATACCTATGGGAGTTAAAGCGCCGAAATATGTTAAGAAGCACGCGAAAAATAATATACCAAACCCCATTATACTTCTCCGCCCTGATTAGCGCCACAGCACTTTTTATATTTTTTACCGCTTCCGCAAGGGCAAGGCTCGTTTCTGCCAACCTTCTGCTCTGCTCTTATGGGCTGTTGAGTCTGCTTAACTGGCTTTCTTTCCTTTTGCTGACCAAAGCGCATAAAACCCTCCTCAGTTGGCTTAACAACCTGCACACGCTCCATTGCCTTTTCTCTTGGAACAGCGGTCAAAATACCGCGAACTGTGTCATCGCGGATGTTGATAATCATATCATCAAACAAATCCGCACCGTTTATTCTATACTCATTTATAGGATTTCTTTGGGCATATGACTGCAAACCAACACTATCGCGCAGGTCATCCATTGCTTCTAAGTGGTCCATCCACTTTTCGTCAACATTACGAAGAAGCACTACTCTTTCAAGCTCGCGTGCGCCCTCCTCGCCAAAAAGCTCTTCCTTACTCTTCCACAAGGCAAGAGCGCGGTCAGTAAGAATGTTCAAAACGTCCTTAGCACTTAAATTTTCATCCTCAAAATCTTCATTAGTGCAAAGCCAACCGATATATTTGCCCTTGAGTGAACCAATCTCCCATTCTTCCCTGTTAGCGCTCAAATATGCCTCTACATTATCGTGAACAGATGCCTTTATCATATTCTCGATTTTGCCTTTAAGGTCCTTACCGTCAAGCACATCTGCACGCTGGGAATAAATAACGTTTCTTTGCTGATTCATAACGTCGTCATAGGAAAGAACATGCTTTCTTCTTGCAAAGTTTCTCGCCTCTAAACGCTTTTGAGCGTGTTCAACCTGCTTAGACAAAAGTCCAAGCTCAAGAGCAGTATCCTCGTCAAGACCAAGCCTCCAAACGATAGCGCCAACCTTGTCGCCACCGAAAAGACGCATCAAATCGTCCTGCAAGGAGATAAAAAATCTTGATTCACCCGGGTCACCTTGACGACCTGCACGTCCACGGAGCTGATTATCAATTCGTCTG
>JAZSGX010000057.1:0-67468 GCA_045532975.1 Eubacteriales bacterium
CTCCCCTACAACTCATATTAATTACGGTCTTACACCTAAGCCCCAGCCGAGCTTACCGCCCTTTTTCATATGCTCAACATAATTTCTTCTGAGCGAGCTATCGGTTGGGAGTCTATTTGGATTTCTGTCCTCTGTGTCAAAGAGTCTCCAAAGGTCGTCACCCTCGTTTTCGCCTGACTCAAACACGTCAAATTCACTAAAGAAGCGGTACACGTTTGTATGCTTTGGCAAGATGTTCTCGTGCTCTGGGAACAAGAGCCAGGAGTGGCAAATAAATGGGCAATTTTCCCCTGCCTCTTCCTTAAAGAACTCGCGCGCCTGTGCATAAGCAGCGTCGCAGCTTTCCTTGTCCATAGGTGTGCCTGTTCTTGGAATATGAACGTTGATAACCTTGCTATCAGGTGTTAGCTTTATGCCGTTCTTATCGTAATTGTGTCCGAATTTTACTACCTCAAACTGAAGTCTGCCAAGGGCAAATCTTGTAAGGTCAAAAAATCCCGGGAACCACCAAGCAACAAAGGAGCCAACCATACCGCGCACAACCTTGCATTCCTCAAGTTTATATCTTAAGTCCAGCATACTGTCGTAGAAAATTTGGTCATTTATACCGCGCTCCTCATAGAGCTTTTTAAGGTGCTTTGTCATGCACATATAAATGAGCAAGCCAGAGGTGTACTTATGTACGTTTGCCAAGTAGCCTGCGTTTTGAGCAGGAACAAGAATTTCCTTGTATTGGTCGCACTTAATGTTGCTCTCATACACGCCAAGGATTCTTTCAAACTCTGCCTTTGCTTCATCATTTGCCCAAATCTTATCAAATGCGTTAAGCAAGAACTCCTTGTCCTCATTTGTATATTCCCATTTTGTCATAAAATTATTCAAATACTCTCTCATTACATTTCTCCCTTTGTTACTCTTTCTATTGTTCTTTGCGCTGATTTCTTCGCTTCGCTTTCGCGCTTATCATAAAGCTTTTTACCCTTGCAAACACCTATTTCCACCTTTACCCGTGAGCCCTTGAAATAAAGGGACAAGGGAATAATGGAATAACCGTCGCGAGTGAGCATACCGTTTAGCTTCATAATCTCCTTTTTGTGCATAAGCAAGCGCTTATGACGAAGGGGGTCTTTATTAAAGATGTTACCCTTTTCGTATGGGCTTATATGAATACCGAGAGCAAGCAGCTCCCCGTCGTACACCTTACAAAAGGAATCCTTTAAATTAACCTGACCTTGACGGAGAGATTTAACCTCTGTGCCGAAGAGCTCAATGCCTGCCTCGTATCGCTCAAGGACAAAATAGTCGTGAAAGGCTTTTTTATTTTGCGCTATTGTTTTTGTGCCACTTTCAGCCATAATACTCTCCTTTCAAGTTTTGCTAAATTAGTATAACATATTATTTTTTATTTTTCAATAGCTTATCTTGTCGTAATTTTAGTTTTTATAATAGTAAGGGCGGTAAAAAATCACCGCCCTTATATTTTAATTATTCAATTCTTCAAGCAAGGTATCAAAATACGTGTGCTCGTTATATGCTAACTTATACCACGAGCTGTCGCTTGTTCGGACGAACTGGCTAAAGAGATACACAACCATAGCTTGACCATCCTTATATTTAATTTCGACAACATAAGTCATTCCACAGTATTCATCAGGATTTTCCGGAAAATCTTCAATCAAATACAACTTGCTAAAATAGTCGATAATCTTATACGCATCATAGCCACTAAATGAATATTCACGCCCTTGCGGAAGTGTTGAAATTTCAATACCTTCAATATTATTTGTTTTAGAAATGAGTTTATTTACTCTATCTGTGGATATCTTTATTAATTTCTCCTTGAAAAACAAATGGTCGTGGTCATAGCCGCAGCCACCCATAACGTATCCGTTTTCATCAGGGGGGTCTAGCTTGACAATTGCCTCTGTGCAAAGGCAAAGATACCCCTCATCGTCCTCCTGAAAGTAAAAATCTGATGGTGGTTGAACTTCTTGTGGAGTTTGCTCAATAATTTTCATTTCCGCCGTCTTTATCGCTTCAACATCAACCCTGAAAATGTACTGCATATATTCAGTAATTTTGATTTTGTTTAGAGTATTTGAAATAGTAAGAAAATACTCGCCATCTTCATAGGTTATAAAATCCAATATACTCTCTCCCTTTGGTAAATCCTCAGGGCTTTTTTCTTCGTCGCTACTATCATTTGTGGTATTGCTGGTAACATCAGCAACACTATCGGCTGTGCTATCGGTTACAATATCGCTTGTAACGCTATCGGTTGAGCTGTCGGTTGTGCTGCCTTCTGTGCTGTTATTGGCACAACCCAAAAAAGAGCTTAACATAATCACCATAATGAGCATAGCGGTTAACAATTTTTTCATAAGCAATCCTCCTTTAACTATAAATGTTCGTAAAAAAGCTGTTGCTTTTCTACTTTCATTTTAGCATAATTCAAAGATTTTGTCAACAATTGACAAAGTGCTTACATTATGGTAGAATAATTGAGAGGTGATTTGATGGAATACAAGGTTATTCGTTCAAAAAGAAAAACGGTTTCAATTCGGGTTAAACCGGATTTAACCGTGGAAATACGTGCGCCATACGGTGCCGACCAAACAATTATAAGCGATATTTTGGAAAAGCATTCCGCTTGGATTGAAAAAAGCATAGAAAAGCAAAGAAGCTTGCCTCCTCTCTTCACCCCGACAAAAGCGGAAATTGAGGAATTAAAGGCGAAAACAGGGGCGATTGTTATGCCGCTTGTGGAGCATTATGCTCACCAAATAGGTGTATGTCCTACAAAAATTAATATAACCTCTGCCAAGCGTGTTTTTGGTAGCTGCACATCTAAGAAGCACTTGAATTTTTCATTCAGGTTGGCGCTTTACCCATATGAAGCTATTGAATATGTGGTTGTACACGAGCTATGCCATATAAAGGAAATGAACCACTCCAAAAGATTTTGGGCTGAGGTTGAAAAAATTTTGCCTGACTACAAGCTAAGGCGAAGGCTATTAAAGGAGAAAATATGAATATTGTAATTCTTGATTATAAAACCTTGGGAGATGACCTTGATTTAAGCGGTGCCGAAAGATTTGGCACAGTGACGAAATACCCTGTTACTAAGCAAGAGGATGCGGCAGAAAGGCTAAAGGATGCCGACATCGTTATTGTAAACAAGATTAAAATGAACGAGGGCGCTCTTAAAGACGCGAAAAATTTAAAGCTTATTTGTGAAACTGCCACAGGATACGACAATATTGACACGGAATATTGCAAGAAAAGAGGTATTGCGGTTGCTAATACCCCTGCTTACTCCACCGCCTGCGTTGCGCAGGTGACTGTTTCTATGGCTTGCTCACTTGTGACACATTTGCACGAATACAGGCGCTTTGTACACGAGGGGGGCTACCAAAACAGTGTTAGCGCCAATATGCTTGAGCCTGTTTATCACGAAATGAGCGGTATGACTTGGGGAATTATCGGTCTTGGTAATATCGGCAAGGGAGTTGCAAAAATTGCCGAGGCATTTGGTTGCAGAGTCATTGCAAGCAAGCGCACTCCTGACCCTGACTTTGAGTGTGTGGAGCTTGATTACTTGCTCAAAAATTCCGATATTATTTCAATTCATTGTCCATTGACAGACAAGACAAGGGGAATGATTGGTAAGGCACAGCTTGAAATGATGAAGAAGAATGCTATAATTATCAATGTAGCCCGTGGCGCGGTTTGGGATGAGGTGGCAGTTGCTGATGCCATTATAAACGGAACAATCGGCGGTGTTGGCTGTGACGTTTTCTCCTATGAGCCAATTGACGAAAAACACCCCTTTGTCAAAATACTTGACCGTGACAATGTGCTTCTAACACCTCATATGGCTTGGGGCGCATTTGAGTCAAGGACAAGATGCTTTAACACGGTTCTTTCCAACATTGAAGCGTTTTTGGAAGGTAAGGAACAAAATAGGATTGTTTAAAAGGAAAAACAGGCTTGTGAAAGCCTGTTTTTGTGTTATATAAGCTCAAATTCTGCAAATGGCTTGCAATTACTGCTTGGCGCGATAAATACTTGGAATTTGCCCTTTTCTGCCTTGCGTTGCATATCTGCGCCAACAAATGCTAAGGACTCCTCGTTGATTTCAAAGGAAACTACTCTTTCCTCGCCTGCATTAAGCTCGATTTTCTCAAAGCCCTTTAATTCCTTTATAGGTCTTACAACTGAGCCAACCAAATCTCTTATATAAAGCTGTACCGTTTCCTTTGCCTTATATTTGCCTGTATTTTTAACCTTAACGGATGCGATGATTTTCTCGCCTACTTTCATTTCGGTCTTATCTATCTTGTGGTCACTATACTCAAAGGTGGTATAGCTAAGACCGTGACCGAATGGATAAAGAGGTCTGTTTGGTACGTCAATAAAGGATGAGGTAAAGGTAATTCTTTCATCAGTTTCCGGCTTTGGTCTGCCTGTCATATATTGGTTATAATAAATCGGGCATTGACCTACGGTATATGGGAAGGACATTGTCAGCTTACCGCTTGGCACTGCTCTGCCAAACACAAGGTTTGCCGCCGCATTACCGCCCTCTGTACCAGGCATCCACATATTAAGAATTGCAGGAGCGTTTTTGTCAAGTCTTTCAAGGGCTAAGGGTCTGCCTGTAAAGAGCAATACCGCCACGTTTTTGTTAACCTTTAAAACCTCAAACAAAAGCTTGTACTGTGCGTAAGGAAGCTCCAGCTTAGACTTACAGTGTCCCTCACCGCTATCAAACTGGTCCTCACCTAAGCAAAGAATTACAGCCTCGCTCTTAGCGGCTAACTCAACCGCTTCCTCAATACCGGAATAATCAGTGGAATTAAGGGCAATATCACAGCCCTTTGCATACTTGGCTCTGTCACCAACAATAGCCTTAATTCCCTCAAAAACAGGAATTGTTTCCTCTGCCTTTGCTCCGCAAGGCCAGTTACCGTAAATCTCGCCTGTGTTAGCAAGTGGACCGATAACTGCAACAGACCTAACATCCTCGCTCAAGGGCAACACGCCATCATTCTTCAAAAGAACGGCACATTGCTCTGCGGCGTATCTTGCAAGGTCGCGATGCTCAGGACAAAGAATAATCCTTTCTGCCTCTTCAACATTTGTATATCTGTATGGATT
Organism: Eubacteriales bacterium; assembly: GCA_045532975.1. Taxonomy (GTDB): domain Bacteria; phylum Bacillota; class Clostridia; order Oscillospirales; family CAG-272; genus RGIG2000. The sequence goes on from JAZSGX010000057.1 coordinate 5,161, forward strand.
GTCAAACATACCAAGCTCTTCCTTAAGCTTTAATACGCGAAGAACTGCCGCATCAAGCTGTTCCATTGTAATTTTGCCCTCGGCAACAAGCTCTTCCATATTCATTGCATAGGTGGTAGATACCATCTCAATATCTCCGCTGGCGGTCATTGCCTTATGCGCGGCATCCTTAGTATTTTCGGCATATCCGTGAGTAATCATTTCCTTAAATGAAGCATAGTCGCTGATAACAACACCGTCATATCCCCATTCTTTTCTCAAAACATCGTTAACAAGCCACTTATTTCCTGCAGCAGGAATACCGTTCAAGCTATTAAATGAGGTCATAAGCATTTTAACACCTGCATCAATTGCTGCCTTGTATGTTGGAAGATAATATTCACGCAGTGTTCTTTCACTCATATCAACGGTGTTATAATCTCTGCCCGATTCAGCAGCACCGTATGCGGCAAAATGCTTAACGCAAGCAGCAATATTGTATTTACCCATATCACCCTGGTAGCCCTCAACCGTTGCCTTTGCCATTTTACAGCCTAAGTATGGGTCCTCACCGCTTGACTCCATAACTCTGCCCCATCTTGCATCACGCACCAAGTCTACCATTGGCGCAAAGGTAACCTGTACGCCGTCAATACTTGCTTCCTTAGCCGCCATTGCCGCACAGTCGTGAGCAAGCTTAGTATCAAAGGATGCAGAAATAGCCAAGTTAATTGGATAGATAGTACGATAGCCATGAATAACATCCTGCATTAAAACAAGAGGAATTTTGTTATTACTGTTTTTAAGGTAGTTTGACTGTATGTCAATCATACGCTGCGCGCCAACTGAGTTTAAGGCACTACCCGCTTCAAATATATAATCCTTATCTATTTCATCCTGTGCCACAGGGCCTGTAATTTTAACTACACCCTTGTCAACAGAATAAGCCAAGGTGTTAAGCTGCAAAAGCTGATACGCTTTTTCCTTAACCGTCATTTTGTCCAAAAGAGCTTTGATATCCATTTGAAATCTCCTTAATGTTATTTGATTAAATTCTACCACATTATTAATAAATAGTCAATTATTTAAACGAAAAAAAACGGCACAAGCGTGCCGTTTTTTGCTTATATTGATTTAAAGAATGATACTTCAGCGTCAACAGTTGAGGTAATTGTAACTCTACCAACATTTACATACTGATAAAGGTCAATCATAACCTCAGTGCCTGTCTTTTCAAAGGTGTAAAGCTCTGTGCCCTCTGATGTGTAGATTGTAACCTTGTAGCTTGCATTCTCATCACTGTTAAGAATGATAAGACCGTAACCAATTGCCAATTGATGCGGACCGTCTGTCCACTCAACCTCGGTTATAGCGAACTCTTGGTTTGCTGTAATCTTCATTGGATCCTTTGGCTTTGTAAAGCCTTCCCACTCTGCTGTCGTGCCACCACATACACATGGGTCCTGACCGCAAATGCAAAGCGCATCACTACCGCCCACAGCCTCGGCTGTTACGTCAACATAGCTCTTGTTACATATCAAGCAGGTAACTGTACCAAGCTCTGATGCTTCACCAAGAGTATGTGCGATAATATCTGTATAATCCCTATTCTCTGTTTTACCGCAATTACCTGCTACGCAAGCGTAAATCGTGTAACCCTCGGCAGTACAGGTTGGAGGAACTTCCTCTATTGGATTGTCATACTTGTGCTCGCCTGTAGGCTGACCGTACTCATCACCCTCGTATGCAACGAACGTACCGTGACATTCAGAGCATTCATATGTAGCATAATCAACACAGGTTTCTGCAATTATCTTGTTTTCAAGGTTATAGGTGTGTCTCTTTTCCTCGTCGCCCTTTTTAACCTCTGTATGGTCACAGGCGATGCCTCTGCAAACATTTTCACACTTGTACTCAAAGGAGCTATCGTTACCGCACCAAGGCTCAACAGCAACATAAAGCTTATGACCAAGCTTAGCAATTGTGCTCTTGCCCTCGGCATCGTCTGTGGCAAGCTCACCGCAGCCCTCGTTTTGGCAGTAATAGGACCTTTCACCATCCTCAGTACAGGTTGGCTCCAAAGTAACTATAAAGTGTTTTTCTTCCTCTGCGTCAGCTTCCTTATAATACTTATGTCCTGTTGCATCACCATTTTTTGTTGTGTCCTCCTTGTCACATCTTGAGCAGATGAGAATGTCAAAGCCGTCAAGAGTACAGGTTGGCGATACTGTTTCACTATATTGCATATCGTGACCGAGCATAGGAATTGCCACGGGAGTTTTGCCCTCTTCAATAGGCATTTGTCTACAGTTCTGACAAATGTAATATTTCAGGCCGTCTGTATCACAGGTTGGTAAGTCTTCATCAAATATTCTGAAGTGAACCCCCGCCTGAGCATCCTCTTCCGTATAATACTTATGACCTATTGCAGGAACAATATCAACTCTGCCGGCGTAATCACATCTTGAACAGGTAACAGGTGTGTAGCCTTCAACTACGCATCTTGCCGCAATAGGCTCGCCCTTGATTTCATCGTGACCCATCGGGTCAACAAAATCAACCTTATCGGCATAATCACATCTTGAGCAGGTAACAGGTGTGTAGCCCTTATCTTCGCAGGTTGGCGCAACAACCGTACCCTTTATAACGTCGTGACCGAGCGGGTCAGTGAAATTGGACTTGTCCTGTGCGTCCCCACATACGGAGCAAATTTTCGCAGTGTATCCACCCTCAGTACAGGTTGGCTCCTCAACATCATCAACGTAATCATGTTCAACCTTGTCGGTGGGGTTTATTTGGTCGGTAAAATCACATCTTGAGCACATTACCGTCGTATATCCCTCCGCAATGCAGGTAGGGTCAACTACGGTTTCGATTAAATCGTGACCGAGTGGGTCAACAACATCCTTTTCATCAACAATGTCGCACTTCGAACAGGTAAGCATTGTCTTACCGCCTTCTGTACAGGTTGGCGCAACAGGAACCTCCACAAAATCGTGTCCGCCCGGAACAACATCCTTCTTTTCAGAATAGTCACAGCCCTTTCTGGTACAGGTAATTTCTGTGTAACCGTCACCAGCACAGCTTGGAGAAATAACCCTTTCGGACACGTTGTGTCCTAGTGCGGGAACAACCTCCTCCTTCTTCATACCACAGGTCTTACACTCTAACTTTTTAAGACCATCCGTTTCGCAAGTAGCTTCCTTCTGCGCACCGTCCTTAACAAAGCTATGCGTACCTTTATCAGAAACCTCAACACAGCCCTCAACCAAGCATGCGTGCCAATGGTTGTTGTCGTCCTGACGCCAGGTTGCGCCAAAATTATGCTCATGGTCACCACAGGATGCCAAAGCAAACAGCACCGCTACAAGACCGAGTAGCGATAATGCTAATACAATTTTCCTCTTCATAAGTCACCTCTATGAAATACTTACATTTTTACATATATATTTTAACATTAATAAATGAAAATATCAAGTGCTTTTAGCACATTTGTACAAAATAATTGTCATATTGCCTACGTTTTTGTTAATAAAACGCTCACGGTAAAATTCAATTCAAAAATTATTGTTGATTAATTTGTACGATTGTGTTACAATTATGACATAAGACTTTGGGGGAGGCTTTTATGGCTAATTACATTAATGAAACCAATCAAATACCTGAAATTGCAAACGTGGATGTTTTGGTTTGCGGTGGCGGTCCTGCAGGAATAGGCGCCGCTATTCGCGCCGCGCATGAGGGTGTTTCAGTTATGATTATTGAATCACAGGGATGCCTCGGCGGTATTGCAACAGCGGGCATGATGTCACACTGGGGCGGACGCTCTTCAAGTAAGGTAATGCAAGAAATTTTCGCTCTCACCTATGAAAAAGCACAGGATGTGGGCTGGTGTCACGAAAACGGTTGCGGCTCCGATGCCATTTATCACGACGTACAAAAAATCGTTTTAGAGGAAATGATGGTAAAGGAAGGCGTGAGGGTGCTTTACTATACAATGTTCTGTAAATCGGTTGTTGAAAACGGTGCTATTATCGGCGCTATTGTAGAAAACAAAAGCGGACGCGGATTTATACGCGCTAAGCGCGTTGTTGACTCAACGGGTGACGGTGACGTTGCTGCCTCTGCCGGTGTGCCTTTCTTTAAGGGTCGCGAAACAGACGGAAGGATGCAGCCTTGCACCATTATGTTTAAAATCGGCGGTGTTGATTACAGCCGCGCTGTTTTCCCACCATCCTTTGAGACTACCATTGAGTTGCCAAAGGGCGAGATACAATCTCTTGGCAAAGAGCATCTGCCATTCCCTGCAGGTCACGTGCTTTTATACTCTCAGCCAACTCCAAACACCGTATGCTGTAATATGACAAACGCTATTGAAATTGACGGAACTGATGCTGAAAGCTTAACAAAGGGTGTGTTTACCTGCCACTCTCAAATAGTTCCTATCGTTAAATTTTTGCGTGAATACGTTCCGGGCTATGAAAATTGTTGGCTTATGAGCTCGGCTTCCCTAATCGGCATCCGAGAAACACGTCATTTTGAAGGCTTGGAGTCCTTGAGCAAGGAAGACATCTTAACTGCCCGTTTCTTTGAAAACTGGGTTGTGCGCCGCGCTTGGTTTAACTTTGACGTACATAATCTGACAGGCGCAAGTCTTGATAAGACAGGCGTACAAAAGGGATGGAAGCAGCAAAACGATTACACTATTCCATACGGTTGCTTATTGCCCAAGAATGTGGAAAACCTTTTGCTCTCAGGCAGAAACATAAGCGGCTCCCACATGGCACACTCCAACTTTAGAATTATGTCCGTTTGCATTGCCTTAGGTGAGGCGGCAGGAGTAGCGGCTGCACTCTCAATTAAGCAAAACAAGCGTTTAAGAGACGTTGACGTTAAAGAAATACAAGAAATTGTTGGTGAATAATTAATAAATGAGCAGACTACCTTGACGGTACGTCTGCTCATTTGTTTATAAGTTGACAAGTACAATTGCACTTAGCTTTTCCTTGCATATTATTAAGCCAAGGACAAGGGAGAATAATATTGAGCCGATATTTATTGCAGGGAAGAACACCGCACTGTCAAGCCAGCCTGCCAAAAGTGTGTTTAACAGGTTGCAGGATGAAAAACTCACGCCTTTTTATTGTATAGCCGGAAAAGCTCTTTACTAAGATATTTTTAACGGATGCTAAAAATGCGCTTGTGAACAAAAGTAAGCCGGATATAACGTCCATATTTCCTTCAAAAGCTTATGTTAGCAGCACGGATATCCGTTAGCTATATAAGTGCTTGAACTATTTTTGAAAAGTCTTGGTAGTTGTCAATTTTGATGTAGTTAAAATCGGAGAGATAAACGCTCTCGTCGTTGCCGCCTTGACCGTAATCGTCACCGATATAAACAACCTCGTCGTGAGAATATCCGTTTTCGCGGCAGTAAAGGTCAAGAGCGTAATATTTGTTATACGGCTTAGGTGACATATCAAAGGATGACGAGCCACCGACAAACACGTTATAGTCCGAAAACGCCTCAACCACCTCGCCATAAAAGGCTCTGCGCTTTTTACGGTCCGGGTCAAAAGCGAGCTTATCGGGCTGGAGCGCCTTAGTACCTAAAATCGGGAAGGTGATGCAGCCTGAGGCGTGATATTCCACATTGTCACCGCGGAACTCAGTAAAGCCGTATTTTTCGCGGAAATATGTAACCTTTTTCTCGATTTCCTCACGCTTTACAGTAAAGACTTCGTCGCGGAGAATGTCAATATCTTCTGTTTGAGCATTATATTTTGCGTACTGCAAGCCATAATTGCCGATAATGTCAATGGGATATTTGTTCATTTGGTTAAAAATGCGCCTTGCTTGACCTGCGCCCACCATTAAAAGCTTGTACTTTTTGCCGAGCAAATCAAGGGTTGCCTTGTGCTCAAAATCAAGTTGCTCCTTATGTTGAGTTAAGGTGCCGTCCAAATCCATTGCTATCAATTTAATCTTCGATACGTCCATTTTAATTTTCCTTAAGTTTATTTATAATATCGCTCGGGTTATTAGTTGTAATAAGTCGCGCACCATATTTTAGGCAAGTGTCTAATTTGCTTTTTTGTGTAATTGAGGCACCAACCCAAGGCTCAATATTTCTTTCAATCAAATAATCGTAAAGCGCCTTATTTTCACTGTCAAAAATACAAGCACAATACAAATAATCGTCAGGATTTATTCCTACGTTCATCATAAGATCGTATGGATAAAATCCGTGAAATGGGTACTTTCTGCCAAACCTACCAAATGAATATTCCAAAACCCAAGCATCAAAGCTGTTGATAAGAATTTTTTCTCCCATTCCGTATTTTTCAACTAACTCTATTGTTTTTTCAATACATTCTATTAGGCGAAGTTCATTTTCATCGCTCCAATATTCCTTGATTTCAATATTCAAGGTAACGTTTTTATCGCTAAGAAAGAACAAAAGCTCCTCAAGGGTAGGTATTTGTTCATTACATTTGGTGTCTCCTGCGTTTAAAGCTTTTAGCTCTGCCAAGGTCATTTTATCTACTCGCCCGTGGCCGCTTGTAGTCCTATCTACCGTTTCGTCATGCATTAACACCAAATGTCCATCAACCGTTAAGCGCACGTCCGTTTCAATCATATCACAGCCACTTAACACCGCTTGTTCAAAGGCTGTCATTGTATTTTCATAATAGTTATAGCTGTCTCCTCTGTGGGCTGCAACGTACATCCTATTTTCAGGTGTCAAGGTCATAGTATTTCTCCTAAAACATCATAGTTCATCCAAAGCACGGTGTATCTATCCTTTAAATCCTTTGCATATTTGATGGCAGTCTTGATTTTTTCTTCACCGTAAAGGGAGTAAAATTCATCCAAATCAAGCTCTACCAAGTCAAGCATTTCCTTGATTTCCTCTGCCTTTGGCATCTTTGCAAGAATTTCCTTGATTTCTTGAGATTTCAAATTATAGACACTGCCCCTGTCCTTTTTGTATGTACCAAGCTTATCCTGTAAAGCGACACATCCGTCTCCAACCACACCGTAGGCATCCTTTATATCCTTCTCATACTCCTCACGATTAGGTATAAACTGAGTACCGTTATAGTCGGTTTTCAAAAGCTTTTCTCTTATTTGAGCAGTTATATAGGTCGAATAGAATACGTCTATACCGTGGGCAAAATAAGGCTCGTTTTTTACAATACCCGTAATCTCAAAGAAGTGGGACAAGTGATGCTCACTGCCAGAGGCGGGGCGGGAGCTTGTAGCGAAGCTCATCATAATACCCACAATCATCAGCGCCTCGGTAACAGCCTTAACGCTTTCCTCATCACGGTTTAAAAGTCCCTTTGCGGTTTTCAAGGTTTTTTCAATCATTTCATAGGTAACATTATATATGTAGTCACAGAAATATTCATCATTTACAGCCTTTGCAAGCTTCCAATCGTTAAGTGCGGAATATTTGCCGATAATGTCACCAAAGCCTGCCTTTATCATTTCCATAGGCGCATTTCTCAAAACCTCGGTATCAGCCACAATAGCCCTTGGCAAGCCTGCGGGCACGGTTTCCTTCATACCCTTTAAAATCATAGCCGCACCGCTTGAAGCATAACCGTCCATAGAGGGAGCGGTTGCAACAACCATATATGGAATTTTGTTAAAATGCGACACATATTTGCAAAGGTCCTGTATAACTCCTGAGCCAATTCCAACAATTAATTCTTGACCCTGTGTCTGTTTTTCTACCTCGCAAATAGCTTTTTCATCAGGAATGAGTATGTTTTTTCCGCTAAATACAACTCTTGTTAGACATTTGCCTAACAACGCCTTTTCCGTTTGCTCGCCTGCGGCAGAATAGGTATTCTCGTCGGCAACTATTAAAATTCGGTTGTACTCCTTACATAGCTCTGAAAGATGAGAGATAGCATCCCTTTCAACATATATTTTTTCAATAGGACACGAGTGATGTCTGCCGCATTTACAGTCAATGCCCCTTAAAATTTCATTAATGTTCATAACTAACGCTCCTTACAGGTATTTATTATATTATACAATAATATCTTGATTAAAGCAATAGCTTGTGTTACAATAGCAAAAAAATTATGGAGAGTAAAATTGAAGCGCTATATTGGGGTGCAGTTCCATCCTGAGCGAATGTGCCTTGATAATGCAAGAAGCGACACTGTCGACGGAATTAAAATTTTTGAATATTTTATAGAATTATGTAAAAGAAGGTAGTCGCAATCTACCTTCTTTTCATATATTGATAAAGGAGAGTTATTCTCCAAGAAAGGAATTATTCCAATGGCTCAATTTACAAACCAGGCACAAATTACCTACGGTAACGTTGTTGCCAACTCGAATATTGCGGTTGGTGAGATTATCTCCTCATTATCCGCCACAAAGACAGCTATCAGAGAGACCTACAATCAAGGCTCAGACATCACCTATATTATCAATATAGTTAATGCGGGTGCTAATCTGCTTTCGAATTTAACTGTCAATGACAATTTAGGCGCATATACCTTTGGCACAGGCACGCTTGTTCCTCTTGATTATATAGACGGAACGCTCCGCTTTTTTGTAAACGGAATTTTACAGCCCACCCCCACAATTGATACAACAAACGGTTTAACCATAACGGGCATTTCCGTCCCTGCCGGCGGCACTGCTCTTTTGGTTTATGAGGCTAATGTAAACCGCTTTGCTCCTATCGGTGAAGGCGGCACTATTACAAACGAGGTTGTTATCACAGGTGACTGCGGCAATGTAGTAGCTACCGAAACGGTGACTGCTCTTACAGAGGCACAGATAACAATTACCAAGTCAGTATCTCCCGTGCCTGTTGCCTGTGGCGATACCGTCACCTACACCTTCCTCCTCCAAAACTACGGTGCTACACCTTTAAATGCAACAGACAACGCTGTTGTAAGCGACATTTTCAATCCTGTGCTTAGTAACGTTACCGCATCCCTTAACGGTGTTGCGGTTTTATTCACCTATGATGAAACAACAGGTGAGTTTGCAACCACCCCCGGCGCAGTTACGGTCCCTGCCGCAACAATTACTCAAGACCCTATAACAGGCGCGTGGACAGTTACTCCCGGCGCTTCAACTCTTATCGTATCCGGTACAATCTAACGAAAAAACGGTGGGATTTCCCACCGTTTTCTATTAAAATTCAATTTGTTCTCTTGCAGAAACTTTGTATGTTTTTCCACCACGGCAGAGCCACAAGTCAAGTCCGCTTGGATTGTACACCATTTGTCTGTCAACGGAATATTCAAGGCTTCTGTATGCTTCTATATAGTCGTATATTTCAATGTTGGTAGCATACCAAACGTCGTCACGGTTAGAGAGGTAGGCGCAAAGCTTTTCCATCCTTGCCCAATCCTCCTCTGTGCGATATTCATAGGAGTGACCCCAGATATAGAAAAGCCAACCGTGGGTGCTTCTCCAATCCGCAATTGCATTCTGCTCTACAAAGGTTTTTGCAATATCAAACGCCTTTTCGTCTGCTTGGTGACAGGTAGCAGGCATTTCAAGCCATTTTGTTGGCAACGCAAAGCCGTGGTGAGAATGTACTCCGCGAGAATATTTAATACCCAAATCCTTTGCAATTCTTATAACATCGTCGTTATAAGTGCCGAAGGGGTAAGCCATACCGCGCACAACGTAGCCTGTATATTTTTCCAAGGTACGCTTGTCATCAAAAATTTCAACGGCTATTTCGGACGTTGTCATTTTCTCAAGAAATGGGTGGTTGGCTGTATGTACTGCAACCTCATGTCCTTCATAAACCTCGGGAATTTGAGATAGTGCAACCTTAGAGCTTTTCTCATTTGGTTCCTCTGCCATAAAACCGCTATTCAAATTAAATGTAGATTTCAAGCCATATTTGTTAAATAGCTGGCAAAGACGAATGTCATTCTTTTCACCGTCGTCATAGCTAAAGGTGAGCGCTTTTGTCTTTCCCTCGGGAAATAGCATAATATCGTTATTCATAATCAATCTCCTTATTTGCTTAATCTCAATCGGGATTTCTTTCACCCAAAATATTTCTGTACTTTTGATAGAAGGACTCGAAGTAATCCTTATCCATAGCTTCTCTTATCTTTTCCATAAGGTCATTATAGAAATACAAATTATGAAGCACGCAAAGGCGCATACCAAGTGCCTCCTTTGCCTTCAAAAGATGCCTTATATAAGCGCGTGAATAGTCACGGCAGGCAGGACATCCGCAGCCCTCTTCGATTGGACGGGCGTCTGCTATATACTTTTCGTTCATTATGTTCATCTTACCGTTCCAAGTGAACAAATTACCATGACGGGCATTACGGGATGGCATAACACAGTCAAAGAAATCTATACCTCTGTGCACAGCCTCCAAGATGTTACAGGGAGTGCCAACGCCCATTAGGTACCTTGGCTTTTCCTTTGGCATATGAGGCTCAACAACGTCAATTATGCGGTACATATCCTCTGTTGCCTCGCCAACCGCTAAGCCGCCTATTGCGTATCCGTCCAAGTCAAGCTCCGCTATCTCTTTCATATGCTCTACACGCAAATCCTCGTAGGTGCTACCCTGGTTAATACCGAAAAGAAGCTGATTTTTGTTTATTGTCGTTGGCAAGGAATTAAGTCTTTTCATTTCATTCTTGCAACGAACAAGCCATCTGACAGTTCTGTCACAGGATGCCTTTGTATATTCGTATGGAGCAGGATTTTCAATACACTCGTCAAATGCCATAGCAATAGTTGAGGCTAAATTTGACTGAATTTGCATTGATTCCTCAGGTCCCATAAAAATGCGCTTACCGTCAATATGAGAAGCGAAATAAACGCCCTCCTCCTTGATTTTGCGTAGCTGTGCCAAGGAGAACACCTGAAATCCTCCGCTATCCGTCAAAACAGGCTTATCCCAATTGAAAAACTTGTGTATTCCGCCTAAGTCGTGAATTAGCTTGTCACCCGGGCGAATATGCAAATGGTAGGTGTTGGAAAGCTCCACCTGGCATTTTAAATCCTTTAAATCCGTTGTGGAAATACCGCCCTTAATTGCGGCACATGTACCAACGTTCATAAACACAGGGGTTTGTATTGTACCGTGAACAGTTTCCATAACGCCACGCCTTGCGCGACCATCTGTTTTTAAAACCTTGAACATTAATCATTTTATCCTTTCAAATTGCTTTTCCAAAAAATGCTTTGTTATCTCAAAGGCGACGGGTCTGCCGTGGGGACAATACTTTATATTATCAAGAGTTAGCACCTTGTCACATATCCACTTGACATGCTCTCTGTCGTAGGCTCTGCCTGCCTTTATTGCAGCTTTACAGGATGCTTGATAAAGGGCCTTTTCAAAAAACTCGTATCTTGTGCTTTGACCAAAGCCCTCTCCCTTGACAAGTCTTGACACAAGGGTAGCAAAGGCATCGGTAGCGCCCGATATTTCAATCTCCGAGGGGATTTCAAAAATCGAAACGGTTTTATCGTTCAAATCATAGCCAAAGCCTGTTTTCTTAATTTCGTCACCGTACTCGTGCAAAGCCACAAGCTCCTCATTGTTAAGTCTTACAGTTAACGGTAGCATCAGCATTTGGGATGAGGGACTCTCGCTTTTGAGCTTTTTCTTCAAATCCTCAAATATAATTCTTTCGTGGGCGGCGTGCTTGTCAATTAAATACATAATATCGCCAAGCTCCACTATAACGTAAGAATTGAATGCCTCTCCGATTATTTTGTAATCGGGGACGACTGTTTTTATTTCCTGTTCCGCTTCCTTTGTCGCTTCATTTACAGTTTCCTTTGAAGCTATCTCAACAGAAGAAAAGGGTGCGCTCTCTATTTTGACATTTTCAATCTTAGGCTCTGCTTTTTTGGGGAAGCTTAAAGAGAAAACGTCGTCATTTGCGTATTTCTCGTCCGTCTTTGCAATTTGAGCTATTGGGGTTGCTTTTTGTTCAGCTTTCAAGTCAGAATAGTCAAGAGTGTTATTTTGTCTTAGTGTGCCAAAATTACTGTTAGTATCAAACACAACCCTTTGCGGCTTAGGTGACTCCACGCTCCTATCCTTTACAGGGAAGGCAAGATTTAAAAGCTCCTTGCCCTTTTCAAGGGTTACCACCTCGGGCTCGTTATACAGGCTCGGTCTTTGTATGCCACCGTCAAGAGCAGTGCGTACCGCATAATATACCGCGTCAAAAATTAACTTTTCGTTGGAAAACTTAACCTCTAATTTTGCAGGATGCACGTTAACATCAACGGTTGACGGGTCTATTACAATATTTAAAACGCAAAATGGAAATTTGCCCTGGGGTATGTACGAAGCATAAGCTTGCTCTATTGCCGCTTGGGCTGTCTTGCTCTTTACAAATCGTGAATTTATATAGAAATTCTCCTGTGTTCTGTATGCGCTTGCATACTCGGGAGTGGAGATAAAGCCCTCCACCTTAACGCCGCTATCCTCACGCTCTACCCTTATGGTTTTCTTAGCGGTATCTCTGCCCAAAATTGCGTAAACCGCGTTTTGAAGGTTGCCATCCCCTTGGGTAAGGTATTTTAAAGTACCGTCGGCTATGTATCTAAATGAAATGTCGGGACGGGAAAGAGCCACCTTTTCAACAACTGCACTCACCGCACTTGTTTCGGCTCTGTCCGACTTTAAGAATTTTTTTCTTGCAGGCACGTTAAAGAAAATGTCCTCAACAATAACAGTTGTACCCTCTCCGCAGCCCGAATATATGTGGCTCTTTATTTCTCCACCATGTGCTTCAAGAGTTGCGCCCATTTCACTATTTCTTTGCTTTGACATAATTCTGATTTTGGAAACGGATGAAATAGCGGCTAAGGCTTCACCACGGAAGCCAAGGGTCATAATCTCGTTCAAATCGTCTGCATTTTTGATTTTACTTGTTGCGTGACGTAAAATAGCAATAGGTAAATCCTCATAGGACATACCTGAGCCATTGTCCGCAATTCTTATAAAGGAGGTGCCACCGTTTTTAATCTCAACGGTTATCTTTGTCGCCCCTGCGTCAATGGCGTTTTCCAAAAGCTCCTTAACAACAGAGGATGGGCGGTCAACAACCTCGCCTGCGGCTATTAAGTTTGCAACGTCGAAACCAAGTACATTGATAACACCCATAAAATTTCTCCTTTTCTAATAATTCTTTACTGAGAGCTATACACTCTCCTCATCCACCGCTTACAAAGCTTGGATGTATTTGGAATATGGGCGTTTGCGGTCCCCCTTCCCCGCTGGGGAAGGCTGATGCACATTAATTACACCCATATCACTTCTCCTTTTCTGACTAATTTTAGTTTAACAATTTTTTAAGCTCAAATATAAAATTCATTGCCTCGATTGGAGTCAGTGTATTTATATCAACCCTTTTAATTCTGTCTGCCGCCTCGTAAATGCTCATATCCTCAAAGGACATTGTTGCATTTATCTGTGGCTCGCTTACCTTTTTGGTTGGCTTGGCTTCAACAAATCCGTTTTCCACCATCTCGTTTAACACGGTCTTTGCCCGCTTTACAACCTCGTTAGGCACACCTGCAAGCTTTGCCACCTCTATACCGTAGCTATCATCTGTTGGCCCCTTTACTATCTTGCGAAGGAAAATAATGTCCTCACCGCGCTTTTTAGCGGCTATATTGTAGTTTACTATTCCCGTAACCTCTTCCTCAAGGGAGGTAAGCTCGTGGTAGTGGGTAGCAAACATAGATTTAGCTCCTATTTTTTTGCCTGCGGTATATTCCGCAATGGCGCGGGCTATGCTCATACCGTCAAAGGTTGACGTACCTCTGCCCACCTCATCATAAATAATAAAGCTCTTTTTGGTTGCGTTGTTTAAGATATATGCAACCTCAGTCATTTCAAGCATAAAGGTTGACTGACCCGACGCTAAATCGTCAGATGCGCCAACACGGGTAAAGAGCTTATCAACAACACCGACCCTTGCCTCCCTGGCGGGAACAAAGGAGCCGATTTGCGCCATCAAAACAATCAAGGCGCTTTGACGCATATAGGTTGACTTACCTGCCATATTAGGTCCTGTGATAAGCGCCATTTTGTCCGTGGTTGTGTTCAAATAGGTATCGTTTGGTACAAAATAGCTGTCCTTAACAAATTGCTCAACAACAGGATGCCTTCCATCCTTAATTTCCAAAACGTCACTATAATCAACCTCAGGGCAAACGTAGTTATTTTTAATAGCTACTTCAGCTAAAGAAACGTACACGTCCAAGCGCGCCAACATATTTGCGCTTTTTTGGATGCGCTTTAGGTTGTCAGCCACCTGTGTGCGGAGCTGACAGAAAAGTTCGTATTCCAATGCACAAAGCTTTTCGTTTGCGCCTAAAACCGCAGATTCCATTTCCTTTAATTCCTCTGTGATGTATCTTTCACAGTTGGAAAGGGTCTGCTTTCTTATATATCTTTCAGGAACCTGACCAATTAAGGACTTTGTAACCTCAATATAGTAGCCAAACACACGGTTATAGCCTATTTTTAAGGTTTTAATGCCTGTCCTTTCCTTTTCAGTTTCCTCTATTTTCGTAATCCATCCTCGGCCATCCGACATAATAGTACGAAGCTTGTCAATATCCTCGCTAAAGCCGTCCTTTATAAATCCGCCCTCGCGAATTGAGAAGGGTGGCAAATCCACTATCATACTGTCGATTAAGGAGCAAATGTCCTCAAGCGTGTCGAGATTGTCTCTAATTGAATTAAGCTCGGGCACACCGACTGTAAAGAGAAGATTTTTAATTTCGGGAATAACACCAAGTGTTGATGCAATAGCGCGCATATCCTTACCGTTAGCGGTACCGTAAACCACCTTGGTCATAAGCCTTTCAAGGTCGAGTACACTCTTTAGCTGTTCACCGATTTCTCCTCTTAAAACGAGATTGTCGCAAAGGCAGGATACCGCCCTTTGACGCTCGTTTATCTTTTTAACGTCAAGTAACGGATGCTCAACGTAATTACGGAGCATACGTCCGCCCATTGACGTTTTTGTTTTGTCAAGCACCCAATAAAGGCTACCTCTCTTTTCCTTTGTGCGCATATTCTCACAAAGCTCTAAGTTGCGCCTTGTATTCAAGTCCATCTCCAAAAACTGCCCCTGCGCATAAACATCTATTGTGTTTATGTAGGAGATATCAGTTTTTTGGGTTTTTATTATGTATTCAAGTATTGCGCCAACTGCGCAAACAAGACACTGATTTTCGGAATTTTTGTCTAAAAACTCCTTACCAAACTGGGTTAAAGCCTTTGCAGTTGCTCCTGCAAAGTCAAAGTATTCCTCTCTGCCAAGCTCACAAAGTGCGCCTAAGCGCTCCTTGGCAAAGGCATAAAGAAATTCCGCGTCCTCTTTTTCCACATTGGTTATGATTTCTCTTGGAGCATAGGTGCCAAGCTCATTTAGCACCTTTGCTTCCTCACTCGCAAATGAGGTTGCGCAAATTTCACCCGTGGAAATGTCCGCAAAGCAAACACCCACGTCGCCTCCCTCAAAATAGAGGGAGCAAAGATAGTTATTTTTGGTTTCTGAAAGCAAGGAGCTTTCAATAACAGTACCCGGGGTAATTTCCCTTACCACCTCGCGCTTAACAATGCCCTTGGCGGTTGCCGGGTCCTCAACCTGCTCGCAAATGGCAACCTTATAGCCCTTGGAAATAAGCTTGCCTATATATGGCTCAACGCTGTGAAAGGGAACGCCGCACATAGGCGCGCGCTCAGGCTCGCCGCAATCTCTACCCGTTAACGTAAGCTCAAGCTCTCTCGATGCTGTAAGAGCATCCTGAAAGAACATTTCATAAAAATCTCCGAGACGATAAAACAGTATAAAATCCTTATACTGCTCCTTTATCTCAAGATATTGTAACATCATAGATGTCATACTGTTTTCGCCTCCTCGATTATTAATAAATTTTAATTAGTGGTGGTGATGTCCGCAATCGCTGCCGCAGGACGAGCAATCGTGTGAGCAAGGACGCTGACCTGTGATTTGGAATTCAATCTCAGCATTAACCTCGTTCATAAGCTTGTTAACAGCCTCTTGCGCCTCATTAACCATTGCAAAAACAGGGTTAGATGTAACCTTTTCAACAATTTCGTCAAGGCGGTTTTCAATAGCCTCAATAATCTTTTGGTCAACAGGCTCCTTCTTGTACTCCTCTGCCAATGCGATTTGCTGAGCGTTGTACTCAAGCATAAGCTTTTGGATGTCCTCATTGCTTTCGTAAGCAACTCTTGCCTCATTCATCTTAGCAATTCTCTCGTCTGCCTTGATAGCCTGACCGAGCTGTGCTGCAAGTTCCATAATTTCCATTGTCTTGTTCTCCTTTGAATTTTATATTTTTTTGAGTTTTATATTTTTTCACCGTACAGAGCAAATGTGTCTGCCCGTGTGATTTTAACATTGATAAAATTGCCTGTGTAATCTTCATCGCACTCGAAGTGGACTATCTTGTTGCCCTCGGTACGGGAGGTGTACACACCCTCGTTATTTTTGCTTTTGCCGTCAACCAATACACGGATGTTCTTGCCGACGTAGGTTTGATTTATCTCGTTTGCAATTTCGTTTTGTATGGCGCAAAGACGGTCGTATCTTTCATGCTTGATTTCATCGGGTACCTGCTCCATATCGTATGCGGGAGTACCCTTTCTTGGGGAGTAAATGAAGGAAAAAATTGAGTCAAAGCGTACCCTTTTGATAATGTCCACGGTTTGTTCAAAGTCCTCCTCGGTTTCTCCCGGGAAGCCAACTATGATGTCCGTTGTAAAGGTGACGTCCTTAATTTTGGACTTCAATTCATCTACTATGCCAAGATAACGTGCCTTATCATAATGCCTGTTCATGCTCTTAAGTATCTTATCCGACCCACTTTGAAGAGGTAAGTGGAAATGCTTGGTGGAGTGGCTGTTATTTGCCAAGGCATCAATCATTTCACTTGACGCATCCTTTGGATGGGAGGTCATCAAATGTATCATAAAATCTCCGTCAATTTTGGAAATTTCATTTAGCAAATCTGCAATGGTAGGCTTGTCCTCCAAGTCCTTACCGTAAGAGTTTACGTTTTGACCAAGCAAGGTTATATCGTGATAGCCACGCTGTGCTAAGCACTTAACCTCTGCCAAAATATCGTCCATTTTGCGGCTGCGCTCACGCCCACGGACGTAAGGGACAATACAGTATGTGCAGAAATTGTTACAGCCGTACATAATGCTGACCCAAGCCTTATAGTTACTTTCGCGAACTATTTCAAGACCCTCGGCAATTTGCGGCTTTTCACTGTCAAGCAAAAATTTGCGCTTGCCCTTGTCCAAAGCATTATTAATAAATTCTGGTAAGCGGTGCATCAAGCTTGTGCCAAAGGCAAAATCAACATAGTGATAAGAATGTTTAATTTGCTCGCTACGGTGGGGTTGTGCGGTCATACAACCGCAAACACCGATAACAATATCGGGATTTTTCGCCTTGTAGTGCTTAAATCTACCAATAATTGAAAGCGCACGTCTTTCGGCATGCTCGCGTATAGCACAGGTGTTAACAAGGAGAAAATCAGCCTCCTCCTCATTTTCCGTAATAGTGTAGCCAACCTCGCGCAAGGTACCGCGTATCCTCTCACTATCAGCCTCATTTTGCTGACAGCCGAGTGTATACACAAAGGCGCACAAGCCCTTGCCCATTATTTTTTTGCGAATCTCACTTTTGTGCTTTTCCTGCTCAAAAAGCTCTTTCTCACTAACAAAATTATTTTCGGTAATCATAAGACTCCCTTAATATATATTAATCTAATATATTTTATCATATTTACAATAAATATGCAAGTTTTTTTGTCACTCTGCGAAGATTTTTTTGTTTTTTGACTTGAAGGCTAAAAAAGTGCCAACCTGTGTCGATATTTTTAATTTTTTGCAAAAAAATCCTTGCATTTTAAAAATTCATGTGTTATAATTTAGATGTTAAAGAAATACTCTTTAATAATATTTTGAAAAGGAGTTTTTTATGAAGGATTTTATCAAAGCAATTGATGGCTTGTCAGACACTATTAAGATTCTTTTCTGCTTGCCAATTATCAACATTGTTTGGGCTATTTATCGTATAGCAAAGAGCGTTGAGGCTAACAACACATTGGGTATTGTTCTCGGTGTTCTCTGGATTTTCGCAGGCGCTACAATCCTTTGGATCTTCGATTTAGTATATATGATTATGTACAAGAAGATTTGGTGGATTTGCTAAATTACATATAACAAATGCACGGGTTTTTGCTCGTGCATTTTACTTTTTCTTGCATTATCAAAAGTTTTTCAAAAAATCTCGATTTTTTTCTAAAAAGGTCTTGACAAACGAGAAACATTTTAGTATAATAGTCAAGCAAGGTTGAGAAACCCCTGCGGAAGTAAATATGCGAGAGTGGCGGAATTGGCAGACGCGCACGTTTGAGGGGCGTGTGATTTGTTCGTACGGGTTCAAGTCCCGTTTCTCGCACCAAACAAAAAGGATGACATTTGTTCATCCTTTTTTGTTTGATAAGAGAATAAAAACGGGGCTTGAAGGGGAGCGGTAGTGAATGCCCTTTCGGGGAATGGGCAGAGCCGCGACTGACCGAAGCCCGCAGGCTGAGAACCAGTCCCGTTTCTCGCACCAAAACAAGAAGGACACCTATTTGGTGTCTTTTTTGTTTTGTAAGATACAATAAATAGGGACTTGAACGCAGCCGTTAAGAAATGTGTCGGGGACACATTTTAGGCGGTGACCGAAGGATTTTTTGAGGCACTTACTTTAAATACGCACTTATGCCTCAAAAAATTCAAGAGCAAAGTCCCGTTTCTTTTGGGACGTCGAGGCGCCGTCCCCTACAACATAAATTCTGCATATACCATCAAGAAGGACACCTGTTTGGTGTCTTTTTTGTTTTGTAAGATACAATAAATAGGGACTTGAACGCAGCCGTTAAGAAATGTGTCGGGGACACATTTTAGGCGGTGACCGAAGGATTTTTTGAGGCACTCACTTTAAATACGCACTTATGCCTCAAAAAATTCAAGAGCAAAGTCCCGTTTCTTTCGGGACGTCGAGGCGCCGTCCCCTACAACATAAATTCTGCATATACCATCAAAAAGGACACCGTTTGGTGTCCTTTTTACGTTATTATTTCGCCTTGGAGTCAAGGGTAACCTTTGTTCCGTAATAGAAAATACCGAACATACCGGGACCAACGGATGCGCCCATTACGGCATTTACGTTACCAATGTGTATATCGCTTTCCTTGATTGGGAAGCGCTTTAAAATCTCGTCCTTTAAAGCCAAGGCTTCACCCTCACAAACAGTGTGGTGAATAAATACGTATGGGCAAATTTCGGGCTTGAAATGCTCCGCCATATATTCAAGAGAGCGCGCAATTGATGCTTTTCTGCCCTTAACCTTTTCAACCGCAACATTACAACCGTGAATATCGGAAATGATAATCGGCTTAATGTTCAAAATGCCACCGAAAAACGCACCCACTGCAGAAACACGTCCTGCGCGCTTTAGGTAAGTTAAGCTCTCAACACTGCCAACCTGGTGTATAAATAGCTTGTTTTCCTCTACCCAAGCTGCAACCTCGTCTATGGTTTTACCCTCAGCGCGAAGCTCTGATGCTCTTGTACAAAGAAGTGCTAGTCCGCCACTGGAAATTTTAGCATCAATAGTGATAATCTTCCTGTCAGGATACTTTTCCTGCATTTTATCTCTTGTATTTGCGCACACGTTTGCTGTGCTTGAAAGAGCGGCAGGACAAGATAAGCAAAGAACGTCATATCCCTCTTTCAAAAATTTCTCAAACATCTCAGCGCAGGCAAGCTTGGAAATTTGCGAGGTGGTTATACGGTTGCCCTCGCGCAAATAACCGTAAAACTCCTCTAATGAAAGAGTCTTCCAATCGGTATCATCCTTATATTCCTCGCCTTTATAATAAAAGCGATTGGGAATGTAGTGTACGTCGTACCTTTCACGTAAAGCCTCATCGAAGTCACTGCTTGAGTCGGTTATAATGACAAATTTTTCCATAATACTCTTCCTTTTTACAATTTATTCATATATTTAATGTACCATATATTGCTCCGTTTGTCAAGTGTTGTATAGGTATTATAAGCTATTCTCTTCATTAATATATAATAAAGCCCGCCCTTGAAACAACCCAAAATTCAAAGGCGGGGATTATTAAAAAATTAAGATTTATTACTTACTTTCAACAGTTGCGCTGTCTATTGTTTCGCTACCTGATGTAGAATTGTCAGCGGTTGCATTTGAGCTACTTGTCACAGTGCTGCTTGACGTTGTTGTAGAAGGCTTGCTGTCTACCGTGCTGCTCTTGTCCGAGGAGCTAACATTTACAACAGGCTTTGAGCTTGACTCACTGTCGTGGTCGTGTGGGTCAACGAATGTTAAAATGATGTATGCAATCATTGTTACCAAAAGACCGATAACCATAAACAAAGCCATAACAAGGACAAAAATTCTTGTGCCCTTGCTATGTGTTGGGGTGAAATCGGATTTTGGTTTTTGGTAGCTGCTCTTCTTACGTTTCTTGTTGTTTGCCATTTTTAATACTCTCCTAATTATTTGATTTTCAGTTGTCTGGACCTTATATCCTTATCAAGCATTAAAACACCCGTTGCGGGAATTTTCAATTTCCTGTAATTGGAGTTTGCTTCGGGATACTTTGATTCATAGTCCTTGATTACTTGGGTTATTTTTTGATTTTTCTTAAGATTCATAGCAAAGACAATTGTGCCCATTGACGTCCTGGTTGTTTTTATCGGAATCAATGACGGGCGTACAAGAATTGCCTTGTGCTCCGAATTAATAAGCATAATGTAGTTGTCGTCCTCTTCATAGATTACACTGACAACAGGGGAAGCGTCCGAAAATGCTTTTTTGAGCTTTTTGCGGTTGCCCTGTGTTGCGTATTGATCCATTGGGACACGCACCGCTTTACCGTTTTCAAAGAAGAAAATAACTCTGTTTTCCTCGGTAAAGACGGGATTTATTTTCATTGAAATTACACGCTCATCGGGGTCAAAATTGAGCTTTTTGGGAACGTATATACCAATATCCGATGCCTTGGTAAGCTCAAAGTCCGACATCTTGGCAAAGTAAAGCTGAGCCTTGTCGGTAAAGAAGATAACCTCATCCTTGTTGCTGATTTCGCACTCGAGAACAATCTCGTCCTCCTCCTTCAGCTTTTGCTCTGCGTTGCCGCGAAGTGATTGTTGTGTAATTTTCTTTAAATATCCGTCCTTTGTAAAGAACAAGAATGCTTGATAATCCTCAATCATAATTTCCTTATCAAAGGTTTTTATCTCGGTTGCTTCAATAATATCAGTGCGCCTTGGCTGACCGTATTTTTTCTTGATAGCCGTTAGCTGCTTAATGATGTATTGCTTCATTTTGATTTCGTCATATAAAAGGTCTGTAAGCTCCGCAATTTCCTCATCAAGTGCCATTATTTCCTCAATGCGGTTGGCTATGTACTCGCGGTTTAAGTGACGCAATTTGATTTCTGCTATATACTCTGCCTGGTCCTTGTCAATATCAAAGCCTACCATCAGGTTTGGTACAACGTCGCAGTCCTTTTCGGTGTCACGAACAATGCTTATTGCTTTGTCAATGTCAAGAAGAATTTTTCTAAGACCTCGGAGAAGGTGGCGCTTTGCCTTTTTCTTTTCCAAGTCAAAATAGAACTCACGTCTTAAGCAACCTGTCCTAAATCTAATCCACTCAACTAAAATTTCCTTAACGCCAAGCTGCTTCGGTACACCGTCAATCAGCACGTTAAAGTTACAAGCAAAGCTGTCCTCAAGAGGTGTAAACTTGTAAAGCTTTTGCATAACCGCGTCGGGGTCAGAGCCTTTTTTAAGGTCGATGGCTAATTTAAAGCCGTCCTTGTCAATTTCATCTCTTACCTCGGTTATTTCCTTAACCTTGCCCTCTTTTACCAAATCAAGAATTTCCTTCTTGATAGCCTCAATGGACGTGGAGTAGGGTATTTCTATAACCTCGATACAGTTTTCCGTTTCGTCGTAAACATATTTTGCGCGTATTTTCACAGGGCCTTTGCCTGTTTCATACACCTTTCTCATTTGCTCTCTGTCATAGACAACTGAGCCACCACCGGGAAAGTCGGGCGCTATCATTATGTCAAGGAGCTTGTCAGTATCTATCCTTGGTGAGCGCAAAATTGCAATTGTAGCATCGCACACCTCGGCCAAGTTAAATGAACAAATTGAGGAAGCAAGACCAACCGCAATACCTAAGTTTGGTGACACAAGCACGTTAGGGAAGGATGTTGGCAACAAGCGTGGCTCCTTCATTGTGCTGTCGTAGTTATCCACCATTTCAACGGCGTTTTTATCAATTCCGTTAAAAATTTCCTGGCAGAAGGGGTCTAATTTTGCCTCTGTATATCTTGAAGCGGCAAATGCCATATCTCGGCTGTACTGCTTACCGAATGAGCCCTTTGAGTCAACAAACGGGTGCAAAAGCGACGCGTTACCGCGAGTTAAACGAACCATCGTTTCATAAATTGCCATATCACCGTGTGGGTTTAGCTTCATAGTTTCACCAACAATGTTGGCGCTCTTTGTCCTGTGACCCGTCATCAAGCCCATTTTATACATTGTATAAAGAAGCTTTCGGTGTGATGGCTTAAAGCCGTCAATTTCGGGAATAGCACGGGACACCATAACGCTTACCGCGTATGGCATATAGTTGGATTCAATAGTTTCCGTAATGGGCTGATATATAGGCTCGCTTTCAACGTAAAACTCTTTTTTAATCTGCTTTTTCTTAGCCTTCGCCATGTATTCCTCCTTCTTTCAAGCGACTAATCACACGGTGCGCACAGGCACGTATCATCCTGTTGTATATAGCTAAGGACTCGCCTTCGTCCTGTGGAAGATGGGCATAAATAGTATCTACCCCCAGCTTGTCCGCCTCTCTTAGCAGAATGAACAGATTTTTCGTTTGATTTTTTATATCCTTTTCGTCACCCACAGGCAACAAATTTTTATTTTCCAAAAGCGGTACTTCCTCGTTATAGCACATCACTGCGCAGTTCTCGTCTTTCTGCTTTTGTTTAGCAAGCTCTATAAAGCTGACATTTTTATCATCAACCAAATAAAGATTGGCTTTTGGGGCGTAATGCTTATATTTCATCCCCGGGGACAAGGGTGTTTCCCCTGCCTTCAATTCTTCCTTCACAGCACCTGCAATACTAACCTGTGGACACACGGTTTTAAGCATCTCCACAGTGACAGCGCCGGGGCGGAGCAATATAATCTCATCGTCTGTTATCTTAACGACGGTAGACTCAACTCCAACATCACACGCACCACCGTCAAGAATCAACGGTATTTTACCGTTCATATCGTCTAAAACGTGACTCGCGGTTGTGGGGCTTGGCTTACCTGAGCTGTTGGCACTTGGTGCGGCTATGGGTATTCCTGCAATTTTAATAAGTTCATTTGCAACGGGGTGCATAGGGCAACGCACAGCAACACTGTCAAGCCCTGCGGTAACCTCATTTGGTATAATTTCTTTTTTAGGTAAAATCACTGTTAAGGGACCCGGCATAAATTTTTCTGCCAAGGAATAGTAGAGAGAATTTGTGTAGGCAATATTTTCTGCATCGCGTGGGTCAGATATATGAACTATTAAAGGATTGTCGCTGGGTCTGCCCTTTGCTTCAAAAATACGCAGACAAGCTTTCCCATCAAGGGCGTTTGCCCCCAAGCCATATACAGTTTCCGTAGGAATTGCCACCAAGGAGCCGTTTTTCAAAAGCTCAGCCGCCTTTTCAAGTATGGCTTGGCTATCCTTATCTACCCAAAAAATCTCCGTTACCATTTTAAATATTCCCTTACTCTTGTGATCCCTTTAGCTTTTCTGCCGCATCGGCAGTTGCAAGCTTATCAAGCATCTCTCCGATGTCACCGTTCAAAAAGGCTTCAAGGGAGTAAATTGTAAAGCCTATTCTATGGTCGGTAACTCTGCTTTGCTGATAGTTGTAGGTTCTTATCTTTTCGCTTCTGTCACCTGTACCAACCTGGCTCTTACGCTCAGATGCTATTTTATCGTTCTGCTCACGAACCTTAATGTCGTAAAGCTTGGTTCTTAAAATTTTAAACGCCTTGTCCTTGTTCTTGAACTGGCTACGCTCGTCCTGGCACTCAACAACAATGCCTGTTGGCTTGTGAATAAGACGAATGGCACTCTCGGTTTTATTAACGTGCTGTCCGCCCGCGCCGCTTGACTTACAGGTTTCAACAATAACGTCACCCATATTAAGCTCAACCTCAACGTCCTCTGCCTCGGGAAGCACCGCAACAGTTGCGGTTGATGTCTGTACTCTTCCCTGCGCCTCAGTTTCAGGCACTCTTTGTACACGGTGAACGCCGCTTTCAAATTTAAAGCGAGAATATGCACCCTCACCCGAAATCATAAAGGTAACCTCTTTAAAGCCCTTTAGTCCCGTTTCGTTAGCGCCTGTCAGCTCAAACTTAAATCCGTTTGCCTGTGCGTACATTGAGTACATACGGTAAAGGTCATAGGCAAACAAAGCCGCCTCCTCACCGCCTGCACCAGCACGAATTTCAACAACTACGTTTTTGTCGTCATTGGGGTCCTTTGGAATGAGCAAAAGCTTAAGCTCCTCCTCGATAACCTCAATTCTTTCCTTGCACTCCTTATACTCCTCAAGAGCTAAGTCGTACATTTCTCCGCTTTCCTCCTCCATCAAGAGCTTAGCGCCCTCCATGTCGTCGGTGGTTTTCTTATATTCACGATATTTTTCAATAACAGGGGTAAGGTTTTTATACTCCTTCATAAGCTTGGTAAATTCCTGCTGGTTTGACACCGTTTCGGGATTGGCAAGCTCCTCTTCAAGAGCTAAAAACCTCTTTTCTGCCTCGTTTAATTTATTGAACATATATTTTCCTTGTTATAAGCTTTATTTCTTTTTTACAATGTGGATTGCAAAGCCACAAACCTCACCCTTGAGATAGCAAATTGTAAGGTTGCCCTTTGCATCGTACTTAGCGGTATCCTCGTTAAACTCAATACCCATTCTTTCAAGGTACGCTCTTGCTCTATCCGGGAAATTGGTTGCAATTGCAATGTGACCGTGTGTACCAAGATACTTTGAGTGCATAAACTCAAACTCGGAGCCTGCGAAGGTGGAGGAATTACCAACCTTGCAGTCAAGACCGAACATAGCGCAAATAAGCTTAGCGCCTGTTTGAGCCTCAATGTCGTTTTCACAGTTAATACCAACGTGAACAAGCTTAAAGCCGAGCATCTTCATAACCGCATTTCTTGTAAGGCGTGTGATTTCCTCAAAATTACCTGCATCAATCAAGGCGTCCTTAACCATAAAGCTACCGCCACATGCGATAATTTTGCCAAAGGACAAATAATCAAGCATATTGTCCTCATTAATACCACCTGTTGGCATAAACTGCACCTGCTGATAAGGAGCAGCCATAGACTTAATCATATTAATGCCGCCCGCTGCCTCAGCAGGGAAGAATTTAACAGCCTTAAGTCCCATTTCAATAGCCTGTTCAACCTCGGATGGTGTTGCGCAGCCGGGAAGCACAGGCACACCCTTTTCAAGGCAGTGCTTAACTACTCTTGGGTTAAAGCCCGGGCTAACTATAAACTTGGAGCCTGCCTCAATAGCCTCATCAGCCTGCTCTGGAGTGAGAACTGTACCTGCGCCAACGAGCATATCGGGCATTTCCTTTGTAATCTTCGCAATTGCTTCCTTGGCACAAGCGGTTCTGAATGTGATTTCAGCACAATTCAAGCCACCGTCTGCCAATGCCTTAGCAAGAGGCACTGCGTTGTTTACGTCTGTAATTTTGATAACAGGCACTAAGCCGTAATTATATAATTCCTTGATAATGTCCATTTTTATGTCCTTCTTTAAAAATTATTTGCAGAATGCAACAAATGCCTTGTGTGTTTCGTAAAGGTCGTTCTTTGCAATAACCTCAAGTGGTGCGTGCATTGAAAGAACAGGAACACCTAAGTCAACTGTGTTGATGTTTTGGTTAGCTATATACATAGCAACGGTTCCGCCGCCGCCAACGTCAATCTTACCAAGCTCTGCTGTTTGCCAAGTAACGTTATTTTCTTCAAAGATTTTTCTGATAAAGCCAACGTACTCTGCGCTTGCATCGTTTGTGGAGCTCTTTCCGCCGCCGCCTGTGTACTTATTCATAACAACGCCGCAGTTAACAATAGCGCTGTTTCTCTTTTCAAACACTTCAGGATACATTGGGTCATAGCCTGCGCTAACGTCTGCGGAAAGACACATAGAGTTAGCTCTTACCACGTTAGGATTGCCGCCGAGCTGACGGGAAATTTCCTCAATCATGTCAACGATTAAACGGCACTTCATTCCGCTAACGCCCTCGGAGCCGATTTCCTCCTTATCAGCAAGAACGCACATCAAGGTGTGTGCGCTGTCCTTACACTCAACAAGAGCTGTAAGAGCAGGATAAGAGCAAACCCTGTCATCGTGACCGTAAGCACCGATAAAGGAGCGGTCAAGACCCAAATCTCTTGCCTTGCCTGCAGGAGTTGCAATAAGCTCTGCGCTTACAAAATCCTTTTCTGTAATACCGTACTTATCGTTAAGGATTTTGAGCATATTAAGCTTAACCTTTTCGTCAATATCACCGTCGATTGGCTGTGAGCCTATAAGAAGGTTCAAGCTCTCGCCTGAGTGAGCTGTGCCAAGTGGCTTTTGTGATTGCTCTCTTGCCAAGTGTGGGAGCAAGTCTGTAATACAGAAAATCGGGTCGTTTTCGTCCTCACCGATTGTGATTTCCACGTTTGTACCGTCAAGCTTTGTAACTACACCGTGAAGGGCTAATGGAATTGTAACCCATTGGTACTTTCTGATACCGCCGTAGTAGTGTGTCTTTAAGTATGCAAAGCCCTCGTTTTCAAACATTGGGTGCTGCTTTAGGTCAAGACGGGGAGAGTCAACGTGAGCCGCGCAAATTCTGATACCGTTTTCAATATTCTCAGAGCCTGCGGTAAAGGCAAACAAGCTCTTATCTCTGTTGTTGTAGTAATACTTACCGCCCTTTTCAATCTTGCCGCCGAGTGTATATGGTACAAAGCCGTTGGCTTCGAGCATTTTAATGCCCTCTCTTACTGCCTCGCGCTCTGTCTTTGCATTGTCAAGGAAGCTCATATATCCCTTTGAATACTTTTCAATAGCCTTTTCATCCTTCTTTGTGCGAAGGTCAAAAACATTTTCCTTCTTGTAGCAAAGCTGCTTTTTGAGTTCTTGCAAATCTGTCTTTTTCATAATTTATCTCCTCAGTTTATTTTCAATTTTTCTAATATGGAAAGGATTTGAATTGTCAAATCCGCACCGTTCTTATTATCAATTTCAAAGGTACATCTTTCGCGCAGCTCAGTATCACTTAGCTGAGATTTCAACCGCGCCTGTGCCTTTTCCTCGGTGATGCCGTCCCTTTGCATTATCCTTGCAAGCTTTTCCTCATAAGGTGCGGTTACGCAAACGGTAACGTGGCACATTTTATCAAAGCCGCTTTCAAAAAGCACCGGAGCATCCACCAAAACCGCGGAAAACCCGTTTTCCAAATGGGAGGCAAGCAACGCCTCAGTTTCTATCTTTATGTACTTATGGGTGATGCGGTTTAGCGTATCCAAGCGCGCCCTTGCTCCCTCACCCTCAAAGACAATGGCGGCTAAGCGCTTTTTACTGACAAAGCCGTTTTCCAAAATACCATTGCCGAAGCTATCAACAAGCTCCTTTATGCAATCGCGGTTAACAAGCACCCTTTCCCTATACACAAGGTCGGTATCAATAAAGCCAACACCGTATTGGGAGAATTTTTCAGAAATGTAGCCCTTGCCCGAGCCGCTTGAACCACACAAGCCGATAATTACCATAGTCAGTCCTCCGCGCTTATATACGCACCTCTCTACCCTCGTTAGCAGATTGATACGCGCACTCAAGCACCCTTTGAACGTATGCGCCACTGTCAAAATCAGGGCTTGGCTTTTTGTCATTAGCAACAGCATCAATAAAGCTGTAATAGCTACCGATATGACCGCGAAGCCAACCGATTGGCGCTTTGATACCCGGGAACACTCCGCCGGGGGATGGATACCTGTTCACACACTCAATTTTCGTATATCCGCAAAAGCCACCCAAGGCTCCGCCCTGTGCGGTAGCATCATAATAGTAAAGGAAATTGGGGTCCATCAAATCGAATTTAATGCTGCCCTTTTCCCCGTGGATTTCAAACACAAGGTCGTCATTTGCGCCTGTTGTTATCTTGCTTATCTCAAAGGTGCCAACCGCACCGTTTTTCAAGGTGGCAATCATATAAAAGGCTTCATCAGCGTTTGTTTGCCAAGTATTACCGTCAACACCTGTGCGAACAGGATATGCGATTTGGCTCTTACCTATTACACTTTCAAATTCACCGCACAAGTGGTAAATCAAATCAACCGCGTGAGAGCCCAAGTCAAACAAAACACCGCCGCCGCAAATATCCTTATCCTGCTTCCAGCCTGCTTTTTTAACAGTGTCAAGTGCCGAGGAGTGCAAGTACTTGATTGAGAAGGACAAAATACTGCCCAAGCGATTTTCCTGCATTATTTCCTTTGCGCGCATAATCGGGGACATAAAGCGGTTGTTAAACACCATCTGACATTTAACGCCTCTTTCCCTTGCCAACTCCGCCAGCTCCTTTGCCTGCGCGTAGGTAACCGCAAGAGGCTTTTCACAGTAAACGTGCTTGCCTGCCAATATAGCCTTTTTGGCAGTTTCATAATGATATATGTTAGGGGTACAAATATCTACTATATCAATGAACTCATCGTTGATAATATCGTCCTCGGTATCGGAACAGAAGGGGAAATTATAACGGTACATAGCATTTTTTGCATTTTCGGAATTTTTGGTGCAAACGCTACGAATTTTTGCATTTAACTGCCCATCAAAAAAGTAAGGTAGATTTTGCACGCAGTAAGCGTGAGTCTTACCCATTGAGCCAAAGCCCAAAAGGCCTATTTGCAAAAAGCCATTAAACATCAAACTACCCCCTTATATCATATATTTATATTATATTATAGCACCACATTCTCATTTTTTCAATACATATTGCAATTATTTTTTTATTTTTCACAAAAAAGAGCCCTTGCATCAAACAAGAGCTCAATTTTTTTGAAATTATGCCTGTGGAGTGTTTACAACCTCTGGCAATTGGAAGTTGAAATGCGCTATTGTAAGTCCAATGTCAGCCTCTGTCAAAATGGAGTTAAAGCCGTCCAAGAAGCAAATGTACATAGCACCAAACAAGGTCTTTGCGTCGCTTGCCTTCAAGGAGCTGTCGCCCGATGTCTTATAATTGATGTAATCGTAGGAGAATATCTTGTTGTAAACGCTTGAGTCGAGAATACCGTTTACATTCTTTGCCTGTGTGGCTGTGGAAACGCTACCCTCCATAGTGTACTGTGACCAAAGATGGTCGTACAGCCTTACGTCATAGCTTTCCTTTTGTCCGTCAAGAACAAACTCAAAGGTGTACAAGGCTCTGCCACCCTCTGTCAAGGTAACGCCTGCTACAAGCTTTTTAGTTACCTCATCATATTCAAGACGTAAAATTCTACCGTTCTTTTCAGCAGTCTCCTCGCGAAGCACCTTACTTACAACGTACTTGCCGTCAACGGTTTTTTCTTCGTAATTTAACATCAAATAGTAGATGAGCGTATTCACACCGCTGACATCCAAATTTTCAAGATAAAAATCCTCTACAGTTTTGTCAAGGTTCTTTTCCATAGCGGTCAGCTTGCTTGATACAACGGCAAAATTAAGGTTTTGTCCCTTGTCGGCAACCTGGTTGTTTATGCCCACAACCTCACCGCGAGCGTTAACAAGCGGTCCACCGCTGCTGCCTGACGAAATAGGCGCGGTGAAAACAACCATATCAATACCGTTAACCACCTTGCTCGGGTTAGAAACAATACCGCTTGTAAACACGGAATCAACGCCTAAGGGATTACCTAAAGCATACACAGGGTCGCCTGTTTCAAGCATTTCCGCAGAAATATTCAAATAAGAGTTGCCCTCGGATTCTACCTTCAAAATCACCAAATCATTGCTTGGATCAAAGGCTAATATTTTGGTAACCTCAAGCTCTACTCCGTCATAACGCTTCACCTTAATTTTATTGGCGCCCGCTATAACGTGGTAATTTGTAGCTATCTCGCCCTTATCACTTATAAAGAAGCCTGAGCCTAAATTGTGCATCCTGCCGTCCTTATCGCAGGATTCAATTCTAACGGTAGCAGATGCTATCATACTATAAATTTGCGTTGGCAAATAGTTAGTTTCATATCTGTTTTCCTGCTCAAGACCGCAGTTTTTACAGGTATATTTGATTATTCCCTCGTCACCGTCTTTTTCCGGCGGAATAGTTACCACCAAAAAGCTATGGTTGTTTTTGTCAAGAGAAACACCGCGACGGTTAAGACCCGTATTACAGAATCTGCAAATCTGAACCTCAACGCCCTCAGAGCTACAGGTTGGCGCCTTTTCAGTAATCCAAGCGCCTGCTACGTGCGCCTCTGTTGGCTTTAAGAAATCGGATTCTACCGTATGACCGCAAAGCTTACAGGTAAACAGCTTATGCTCACCCTTTGCACAGGTGCCTGCAACTATGGACTCGTCATAATCGTGAGAAAGCTTTTCACCAACGACAACCGTCGATTTAATCACCTCACCGCACTTAGTACATATTTTGCCCTTTACAAAATTTTCCGTGCAGCTTGCATTAGTTATGATTTGATATTCCTCGCCTGCAACGTGTCCCTCAAGCTCCTCACGAAGAGTTTGAGCCTCCTCACCGCAAACAAGGCAAATTTTAACCTTTACTTCATTTTCGGTACAGGTACCGTTAACCTTTGTCTGCCACTCTCCCGGTTGATGAGCGGGGGCTGGGTGAACCTTGGTTTCAACAACAACACCGCATACCTTACAAAGTCTTTCCTCGACCTTACTAACAAGACACGCTTCCTCAACCTTTGTTTGCCAAGGAAGTGGGTCGTGACCCTTACGCGGTATTGCCTTCAAGGTAACAACCTCGCCACAAATAACACAAATTTTTACATCCTTACCATCCTCTGTACAGGTAGCAGATATGGTGTGCTCGGTATAGTTGTGTATGTGGTCAAGGTCCTCGTTAGAGCAGGACACTGCCAAAAATACACATAACACAACTGCCATAAGCATAGTAATATGAATAAGTTTACGCATATAGATACTCCTATCGGATTTATTTACTCCATTATTTTATCATAATGCGGGAAATCTGTCAAGGGTCAAAAAAGCGGAGGTGTCAAAAAGCAGACACTCCCCGCCTAATTTTATTTATCTTGCAGATATTTGTCAATAGCTTCAGCCGCAATCTTGCCAGCTCCCATTGCCAAAATTACCGTAGCCGCACCGGTGACAGCATCTCCGCCTGCGTAAATGCCTGTCTTTGAGGTCAAGCCGTCTTCATTTACGATAATACCGCCCCATTTTTGGGTTTCAAGACCTTGAGTTGTGGACTTTATAAGCGGGTTTGGAGAGGTACCCAAGGACATAATAACAGAGTCCACCTCCATTACAAACTCACTGTTTTCCTTAACGTGCGGTGTACGTCTGCCGCTTTCGTCAGGGTCACCAAGCTCCATTTTTACGCATTTCATACCGCAAACGCTCATATTTTTGGGGTCGCGAGGGTTTTCAGGATTGGTATAACCAAGAATTTCCACAGGATTTGTAAGGGTTTTGAAGATTATGCCCTCCTCCTGTGCATGGTCAACCTCCTCGTGCCTTGCGGGCAATTCCTCAATGCCACGTCTATACACAATATAAACCTCTGCACCAAGCCTTTTTGCGCATCTTGCCGCATCCATAGCAACGTTACCGCCACCGACAACTGCAACCTTCTTTGCATGAAGCACAGGGGTATCACTTCCGTCCTTATACGCCTTCATTAAATTTATTCTTGTCAAAAATTCATTAGCTGACAAAACGCCCTTAAGGTTTTCACCGGGGATACCCATAAATTTTGGAAGTCCTGCTCCGGAGCCGATAAATATAGCCTCATAGCCATATTCACCCGTTAACTCGTCTATGGTTATTGTTTTGCCGATAACTACATTTGTTTGAATATCAACTCCAAGCGCCTTTAAGCCCTCAATCTCTTTCCTTACAATGGCTTTGGGGAGTCTAAACTCGGGAATACCGTAAACCAAAACTCCGCCGGGAGTATGTAGAGCTTCAAAAATAGTCACCTCATAGCCTTTTTTTGCAAGAACCGAAGCGCAGCTAAGTCCAGAGGGTCCTGAGCCGATAACTGCCACCCTGTGTCCGTTTTTCTCAATTTTTTGTGGTTCCGCCTTTGAATTTTGATTGTGATAATCCGCTACAAAGCGCTCAAGCCTACCTATTGCCACAGCCTCGCCCTTAATACCGCGCACGCACTTGCCCTCACACTGATTTTCCTGGGGGCAAACTCTACCGCAAACAGCGGGTAAGGAGGAGGATTTGGCTATTATTTCATAAGCTTCCTCAAATTTACCCTCTGCAACCTTGGCTATAAAGTCGGGAATATATATTTTAACAGGGCAACCGCCAACACAAGGCTTGTGCCTACAATTTAAGCATCTTTTTGCCTCGTCTATGGCTTGCTCAGGAGTGTAGCCAAGAGCAACCTCGTCAAAATTCTTATTCCTCACCATTGGGTCTTGGGTAGGCATTATATTTCTTTTTACTGACATATTGGGCATATTCACTTTACCTCCTTTTTAAAGAGGTTACAGGTAGCCTCGTATTTGTGGCGCTCAAACTCACCGTACGCGTTTGACCTTGCCATTGCTTCATCAAAATCAATCAAATGTCCGTCAAACTCAGGTCCGTCAACACAGGCAAACACAGTTTTGCCGCCAACCGTCAATCGACAGCCACCGCACATTCCCGTGCCGTCTATCATCACCGGGTTCATAGACGCTACTGTTTTAATACCGTATTCCTTGGTAAGCTTGCAGACAAATTTCATCATAACAAGAGGACCTATGGTAATAACCTCGTCATATTCTTCGCCACTCTCAATTAGCTTTTTAAGAGCGTCTGTCACAAGACCCTTTTCCCCTGCGCTACCGTCGTCGCTTACAAGCACATATTTGCTTGAGGCTTTTTCAAACTCATCCTCTAAAATAACCAAATCTTTTGTTCGGAAACCGCAAATTGCGTGAACAACACAGCCCTGCTCATGGAGCTTTTTAGCCACAGGGTAAGCAATAGCACAACCAACTCCGCCACCTACAACCGCAACCTTTTTAAGCCCCTCTGTATGAGTCGCCTTGCCAAGAGGACCGACAAAGTCCTGTATATATTCACCCTTTTCAAAATATGAAAGCTTTTTTGTTGTTGCGCCCACAATTTGAAAAATTATGGTAACAGTCCCCTTTTCTCTGTCATAGTCAGCAACGGTCAAGGGTATTCTCTCCCCTGCCTCGTCCGTGCGCAAAATTATAAATTGTCCGGGCTCCGCCTTTTTTGCAACCAAGGGTGCCTCAATTTCCATTAAAACAACCGTATCGTTTAAGTTTCTTTTCTCTACTATTCTGTACATTTTATTCGTTTACCTTGTATAGCTTTTTCTTTAGAATTTGGTAGAAGCTTGTATCGCTTACCTTAATTATTTTCGCGGTATTCTCCGCCTTTTCCACCTTCAAAACGTCACCGTCGTACACATCAAAGGAGCTATCTCCGTCTATTTCCAAGCTGACAGCTTCTTTTTTCAAATGATCTCCTATGCTGATTTTGATTTGAACAGTGTCCTCTCCGCTTGTAACGATGGACGAACAAACAAAGCGCATAGGGGATAATGGAGTGACTACCATATTATTTGACTCAGGAGTCAAAACAGGACCACCGGCGGACAAGTTGTAGGAGGTAGAGCCTGTGGGGGTTGATACGATAACGCCGTCACCCAATATTGTTTCGGTATTCATACCGTTTATGTAAACCTCGGCGCTAAACGCCTTTTTCATAGTTGAACGGAACAGGGTTGCCTCGTTTAGCGCAACAAAGGAATAAACCTCCTTGCCCTCGCGAATAACCGTGCCCTTGAGCATCAGCCTGTTTTCAAGCTTATATTCACCGTTTACCACTCTGTTTATACACTCAATGGCAGTATCGGGGTTGCAAGCGGTCAAGTAGCCAATGTTACCGAAGTTAACGCCAAACACAGGTATATCTAATTCATAAAGCTTTTTTACTGCGCGCAAAATCGTACCGTCTCCGCCCAAAACAAGGGCGAAGTCAGCCCCCTTGCTTGGATAATCGCTCTCCGCCAAAATCTCAATTTCATAGCCAAGCTTTTCAAGCATATTTTTTGCAACGTCACAAAAGCCAACACTTTCGTTCTTCAAATAATTAGGAACAATTATAGCCTTTTTCACTATTTTCGCCTCCTTTTTTTCATTTGTTATAACATTTTATCACTTGTGTCAAGATTTGTCAATATAAATATACAAAGCTCCGCCCCTTTTAAGAGGCAGAGCCGAATATTATTTCTTAGCCACCTTGTCAAAGGCGGGGTTGTAGCCGTAGAAGTTTTGGGAGTTCATATTATCCTGGGCTATGCCAAGGGCATCGGCAAAGCGCTGATAGTGAACAATTTCACGGGCACGCAAGAATTTGATAGCATCGCATACGTCAGGGTCGTCAACAAGCCTTAAAATGTTGTCATAGGTTGCCCTCGCCTTTTGCTCCGCCGCTAAATCCTCGTGCAAGTCAGCGAGCACATCCCCCTTGGATTGGAATTGGGCGGCTGTGTAGGGATATCCGCTTGCCGCAACAGGGTAGATGCCTGTCGTGTGGTCAACGAAATAGGTGTCAAAGCCACTCTTGACTATTTCCTCGGGAGTTAAATTTCTTGTAAGCTGATAAAGAATTGCCGAAATCATTTCAAAATGCCCAAGCTCCTCAGTGCCCACATCGGTCAAGATGCCTGTGACTTTTGGGAAGGGCATTGCGATACGTTGGTTGAGGTAACGCAAGGAGGCGCCGATTTCACCGTCGGGACCGCCGAGCTGACTGACTATGATTTGGGCATACTTGGGGTTGGGATTTTTGATTTTTACAGGGTACTGTAATCTTTTTTCATACTGCCACATACTATCTGCCTCCTTCTATCTGCCAGGGCCACGGGGACTCTGTCCATTGCCAACAGTTCACTTCTGTGGGCGCGGTTATGGGTCCGTACTTGGCTTCATACTCTGCCTTAGCCTTCATTGCCATTCTCTGATACTTGTTGTAGCACTCCAGCGCTTCACGGCAATCGGGGTAAGCATCAAGATACAAATGCGTGTCGTATGCGGCAAAGGAATACGCTTGATATGCCTTTAGCAAGCGCTCCCTTGAATTTACATTATTCATCATTTTACAGACACCCCTCCCTGTTTTTTCCCTTGCAGCCCATTGGATAGAACACCAAATTAAGCTCCTCAAAGAGAGTTCCGTTTTCCAATGCAAGCTCGGGGTCGTACAGTCTTGTAAAGCATTGCTTTTCACCGTAAACCATACCTATGGGGCGAGTGCAAGCAGGACGAGCTTGCTCCTGTGCAGGCTGCGTTACATTTTTAGAATATCGAGGCTGAGATAAACCGAGAAAATCAGTAAACTGCTGATAATCAGAACGGTTTATCCCCCTTGAATTTCCTTCAAATCTCATAAATGTTCTCCTATTCTGAGTGTTTTTCCACTCAATACATAATATGACATTTTTCGCTATTTCGTCACTTTTGCGTAAAATTTTAAGATACATCTTTATTTTTATGATAATTAGTGCTATAATGTATATATGTACATTTTTGTAAGGAGCCTTTATGAAGATAGTTATAATCGGACTTGGTACAATCGGTAAAACGGTCTTGAAGAGCTTGTCGGGTATGGGACACACCATTACCATAATTGACGATGACCGTGAAAAGGTAGAAATGCTGATTGAAAAATATGACGTGTTCGGCGTTGTGGGTAACGGCGCCTGTCTTGATATACAGCGCGAGGCCAATATGGGAGACGCTGACTTAGCAATCGTTCTTACAAACAGTGATGAGCTTAACGTTTTCACCTGCTTAGTGGCGAAAAACATGGGTGTTAAAAACACCATTGCCCGTGTAAGAAATCCCGATTACCGTGAGCAGATTATCGAGATGAAGGAGCAGCTCGGTCTTTCTATGATTGTCAATCCGGAAAAGGAAACTGCCGAGGAAATTTTTAATCTTATAAACTTGCCCTCCGTTTCTCAAATGGAGCATTTTGCAAAGGGTAAGGTTTTGCTTGCCGAGATTATTGCAGAAAAGGACTGTGCCTTGATTGGCGAAACCTTGATTTCCTTGGGTAAAAAGCTGAAAAACAAGATGCTTGTTTGCGCCGTTCAGCGTGGGGATGAGGTGTTTATTCCATCCGGTAACTTTATGTTCTACGTTGGAGACAGGGTGCATTTTACCTCTGATGCAAGCTCACTACACGGTTTTTTGGCAGAAATCAACCTTGACAAATCCCCCCTTAAAAGCATTATGATTGTGGGCGGAGACAGAATTGGCTATTACCTTGCGGAAATGCTTTCTCAAAAGAAGCTTTCAATCAAGCTGATTGAAGATGACCGTGACCGCGCCGAGGAATTGGCTGACGCCCTCCCTCGGGTGACGGTTATTCACGGTAACGGTACTCAGCACGACCTTTTGGTGGAGGAGGGTATCCAAGCGGTGGATGCCTTTGTGGCACTTACCAACATTGACGAGGAAAATATGATTGTGTCCATGTTTGCCAATAAAATGGGTGTTGAAAAGTCTATAACGCAGATAAAAAGCGACAATCTTTTCAATATGCTTGGTGAGCTTGGCATTGAAAACACCGTTTCTCCAAAAAGAATTGTGGCGGACAGAATTATCAGCTATATTCGTGCTTTATCAAACGATAAGGGCAGCAACGTGCTTACTCTTTACCGCTTAGTTAATGACAGCGTTGAGGCGCTTGAATTTGCCACAAGAGGCGAGGAGGAATTCTATAACAAGCCTCTTAAGACCTTGAAAACAAAGGAAAACTGCTTGATTGCCGCTATTATAAGAGACAGCCAGGTTATTATTCCTGACGGTAACACCTGTATTTTGCAGGGCGACAATGTTATTGTTGTTACGACACACAAGAACTTTGACGATTTAACGGATATTTTTGAATAAGGTGTAAAAATGAATTATAAGCTGCTTGGAAAAATTCTTGGCAAGATTATGATTTTGGAAAGCATTTTAATGCTTGCCCCCCTATTTATTAGCTTGATTTACGGGGAGGGGCTACAAAACGCTCTTGCCTTCTTAATACCTATTTGTGCTTTGGCAATCCTCGGATTTTTGATGCAGAGAGCAAAGCCGAAAAGACGCTCACTTTATCAAAAGGAGGGCTTTGCTTTAGTTGCTCTTGTTTGGATTGTTATGACGGTTTTCGGTGCTATTCCCTTCGTTGTAACGGGAGATGTGCCAAACTATATTGACGCTTGCTTTGAGATTATGTCAGGCTTTACCACAACGGGAGCCTCTATAATTCCCGATATCACGGTTATTTCCCACTCCATTCTCTTTTGGAGAAGCTTCTCCCACTGGATTGGCGGTATGGGAATACTTGTGTTCGTGCTTATTTTTATTCCTGAGAGTGACGACGGCTCCTCGATGCATCTTCTTCGCGCAGAATCCCCGGGACCTCAGGTTGGTAAAATTGCTTCAAAAATGAAGGTTACTGCAAGGATTTTGTACCTTATATATTTATGCTTAACTGCCCTTGAGGTTATTGTTTTACTATGCGGACCGCTTATCGACCACGAGGCTCTGATTGCCGACGGTTACGCTTCATACGAGGGTAACAAGCTATTTCATGCTCTTTTGACCGCCTTTGGCTCGGCAGGCACCGGCGGCTTTGGATTTATACCTAACAGCTTGGAGTATTTCACACCATTTGCCCAATACACGGTTTCTGTTTTTCTTTTAATATTCGGCTGCAACTTTGCACTATATTACCTTATTTTGATTGGTAAATTTAAGGAGGTGTTCCAGAGCGAGGAGTTTAAGACCTATCTTGCTATAGTTTTCACTTCTGTTGCTCTTGTTTTTACAAGCCTTATAACAAAGCTTTCAACCGTAGGATACTCCTTTGAGGAGGCGTTTCGTCATAGTCTGTTTCAGGTGTCCTCCATCATCACAACCACAGGCTACACAACTGCAGACTTTAACCTTTGGCCCGAGCTTGCAAAGGCAGTACTTGTTATTCTTATGTTTATAGGTGCTATGGCAGGCTCGACGGCTGGCGGACTAAAAACTTCAAGATTAGTAATCGCCGTTAAAGGTACCTACGTTAATCTAAGAAAGCTTATTAATCCACGCTATGTATCAAAGACAAAATTTGAGAGAAAGAGTCTTGACGAAAAAACTAAAAATGATGTTTTTGCCTTTATCTCGCTATACATTTTTATAATTCTTGCCGTTGTTTTGCTGCTATCGTTTGACCCATCGAACCACAATAGCCAGCACGGATTTTTTTCCAATTTTTCAGCAGCACTTGCATGTATTTCTAACATCGGTCCGGGCTTTGAGGCTGTTGGTCCGTATGCATCGTTTGCCTGCTACAATGGATTTTCAAAAATCATTCTTACATTCACTATGCTTATGGGCAGACTTGAAATTTTGCCTGTGCTTATTCTCTTCACCCCACGCACTTGGAAAAGGACATGATTATAGATAGAAATGGAAAAAGGCTCGCCTCGTGCGAGCCTTTTGATGTTTCTTGTTGCACTACAGAACGCGTTGTTTCAAAACAGGCGGAGCGTTTGCTCCGCCTGCTCGCTTAATTCACTTTGAATACGGTTCTGTCGAAAATGACAAAAGCCAATCGTTAGTAAGGTCTTCTTCAAGTCCTCTTAAGACAGCGTTCAAACTTGTCTATGAAGACAAGGAATGTCTTGACCGACATCCTCTGTACCATATCTTGCTCATTGAATTAATAGCAAAATACGTTCAGACGCAACAACATCATAGCCATCATAAAAATGTATACATTTTACTTTAACCGTGCATATCAAGGCGTATTCTCCATTGTCATCAATTGTTAACTCATAGTCAAAGCTTTCATAAGATACTTCATCATAGGTCTGCTTAGCAGTTGCATATTCATCATCAAGTTTCGATATAACTTGTTTTTTTATGTTTTCGCAATCAAATCCTGTTGTCATATTTGATGACATCTGTCCAAGCATCGTAGAAGAGAAGCTGTATATGTATCCTGTTTCTTTAATCATTATATCGGCTCGGTCAGAACATCTAAAGCCATCTATGTATTTTGTAAATGAAACTGTATACATTTTTCTCTCATCATCAAAGGTTGAGGTTGCTGTATATTCAGAAACATTGGTAATATTAGAAACAAATGTTCTTGCAATTTCAATGCACTCTGATTCTGTATATGTTTTGTTGTAATTGTTATTAGAAGGTTCATTTCCAAAGAAATATGTACAAAGCTTGCCTTCGTCGGACAAGGAAAAATAACAATTGTTCTTATCTTTATATTTATGTGTTTTGTAAAATTCGGAAAAACGAATTTCTGATTCAACATAATTTCCTTCTACTTCAACATTTCCGATTGTAATAATGATATTTTTATCCACATTAGAATCAAAAAACGCATCCTCGCTCCAAGCTTCAAACTCTAACTCGTGAGGGGCTTGTGGTATTGAGTCAGAATATCCGCATATTTTGATAGACAAATTATTGTTTCTTGAGCATCCTAATAACAGAGTAGTCAATAGTAATAGTGATATTATAATACAACTTGCTTTTTTCATGTTACTCTCCTTTTATTCGCTAATTCTATAGTCGCCGTTACCGCAAACAACTGCACTTCTCAACCCAGAAGCAAGACTCTGATTAATTGAAGCGTAATCGACAGACTCTTGTACTGTATGGCCTTCTATCAAATAAGAATAAAAATCTTCGGTCCATTCGTTTGCATCGTCACAGTTTATACTGTCGGAAAAGCCTACTGTAACATCTGCTCCTTGGTTTGAGACAGCAGCAGGAAGATTTCTACCTGTTGTACCATCATATGCAGTTTCGCACCCGACGAATAACGCCATATTCAATCCATCAAACAAATCGGTGGTGGTAATGCTAACACTTCCTAATGTCATATTGTCCCATGGATGACTATATAAAGCGACCATCTCTGTTTCCTCTTCGTCGTTTAATATTATTCCCGTTGAAGCAGCGATGCTTGTATCTTCCCAAACAATCAAGTGGCCGTGGCTTCTACTTGTGAAAACACTAGAGTTTTTTAAATCGGAAAGACAAACACTTGAATTAATGGCACCTGTTTTTAATGTAATGTTGTTGAAACCAACATTGTGCAAATCCCTTTTTACATCCGTTAAACAACTTGAATGGTCGTGACCAGAATTTGATATACCGTAGAAAATTACTTCAAATTCATCAAGTGGCTCAAGCACCCACTCATCTTTATAATCATCATCGTTGTTGTATACACTCTGTTCAACGTTTAATCCGCTATCTATCCACAGGAATTGATCTCCTGCACTCATACACCAATCTGAGCTATATGATTCTCCAGATTTGGGTCTTATTATATAGGCTCCTGAAGATGATTTAGTTATTTTCCATTTTTTTCTACTTAAGTCTGAATCTGGCTCTTGAATTAAAGATTCTTCATCAACATTTAAACAGCTCGATTGTACACAAATAGCCATATCGCTTTTTTCGGATATTATTTTGTAATATCCGTCTTGTATATGATCAAGCTTCCACTGCTGATATTCCTCACCATCAAAATCCCATAATTCTAATAAGCTTCCATTCGTATTATAATTTGGTTCATCGTCATCGTCTATTTGAACATATGTTTCAGTATCTTTGTTTTTAATAAAATATGAGCCTTCGTCTATTGCAAGTGAGGAAGTAAAATCATATGCTAATATATTGTAGTTGCTATCTTCTCCGTTATAAATCAATACATTTACCTTAAAATCTCCGCTTTGATGAAGCATTACATTGGTTTTTCCAGAAACTACGTCTGTAGAATACGTGGCGTAATATGAATATTCGTCATCAATCGTTATCATATGAGTATTACAATCTATCATGGTTGACCATACGACAGCAGAAAATTGGCACAAATCTCCTACATAAAATTCAGACGGAAAATAAATAGTAGAGCCCCATTGTTCTACCCCTGTATACTGCTCAAACGTCCATCTCATACTATCAGTTATGGCAGATGACATTGGAGCAGTGGTTAATTCGTAGTTTACATCGGTATCTGCCACTATCATATTCGGACTGTTATAAGGAGCAATTATGTATCCGCTGTTTCGGAGAGTTATACTGAATTTATCCTCGTCAGGTACATCTTCATCTTTGCTCGCTATTTCTTTGGTAATCACTTGCCCGTTTGAAATTGTCAATGTAAGATTGTTGTTAGTCATCAATCTAATGATATACAATCCATTTGAGCCTGATATCTTAAATAATCCCGAGCGGTCAAAGCTATTCACAGGAGATGTTGTGCCGATTATATGCTGAATATTGCTACCGGATATTGCGCTACCGTTTTCGACGGTAATATATGATTGGCAATCTATATTCTTGATTGCATACACACCATCGGGAATTTGCTGAGAATATACCACTCTGAGATACGGAGAGTAGCCGGATTCAGAGGATTTTATTATCACAGAGTCTTGTGTCCCGGAGCTATTCTTTATAGCAACACCGTATGCGAATGCTCCGCTATAATACCAATTACTAAAAATTGTTGTAATAGGAAAGCCGACTGTTTGTAAAGCCGGTGTTGCTGAGGACACTGCTTGCTCTGAAATCTTTGTAGCAGAAATGCTTGGTCTATTGCTGTATTTTGTATTTGTATCTATCATACCGACAACTTCGTATATTCCAATATTAAAATCAGCGTCTGCTCCATAATAGGAGATATATAACTCTGCCGAATCAATTCTTGAAATATTCATAGGCAAACTTGGAATATATGGCTTAATCAAGGCTGTTTTTGTATCGCTTGCATACAAAGCTTCGCTTGTAGCATAACTAACATTTGGGTTTTGTGAATCAATATAGGTATCAACCCATATTGTGCCTTGAATTGTCGGGTCAATATTTACAGGAAATTCTCTGTTTTGATCATTTATCCACTCTTCATTGGCAATAACCTTTAACGTATAGCCACCCTTTGATGCTACCAAATTATAGAAAACGTCATAAGAGTATTCACCGTTACCGTCATACATATACGGCGCAGGGATTGTGTACTTTATATTTTCAGTTTTTACATCCCTTAGTAAAATGTTGC
Source organism: Eubacteriales bacterium (assembly GCA_045532975.1). Lineage (GTDB taxonomy): Bacteria > Bacillota > Clostridia > Oscillospirales > CAG-272 > RGIG2000. The sequence continues at coordinate 47,662 of JAZSGX010000057.1, forward strand.
CGCCTTGGTCAAGTTCCGCAGTTAAGCCTGTTAAACTTAACTTGAATGCGTATTCGTAGCTATCCGTTTTTGCTTTAACAATAATGTTTTCTTTGATATTATTTCCGTCTAAGATATACTCAATATCCGTATTCTCTCTAATATCATTATACACTATTGATGACCGATTGTCAATTTGAATAGCGCTTTCAACAGAATTGAAAACTAAGCTTTGTGACCTTTTTTGAGCATTTTTTATAACAGGTGTCTGTGTGCTTGACTCTTGAAGTGTCACCTTACCTGAGCTAATAGGGGTCATAGAAACTGAGTATCCGTTTTCATTTAAGCTAAATAATTCGCTACCGTACTTAAAGGCGCTTGCAAAGCTGACTCTTGAATCCTCGGTATAATATCCTTGCTTATCGTTAACTCTTTTCAAGGTTAAGCTATTATCAATGTCCTGCCATACACCGTTTATATCTTTTCTGTGTACTGCACTCGCAAAAGAAATCGCCTCGTACGAGCCATTTGATAATCTAAAATGCTTTACGTTTTCTTCACGCAAGGAAGGTATTTCTTCCACGTTACCTATTATTTCATCGCTTACAAATTCTAATGTCTTTGTCGTATATTCTTCTGCTGTGCTAATATCGTTATTAACGGCTTGCTCGTCTGTTGCGTCGGCTTCCGGTTCCGATGTTTCAAATGCTGACGGAGTGGATGCGGTGACAGGAAAGCACACCAAAAGCATCACTACCGACAAGCACAGAGACAATATTTTCTTTTTCTTCATATCGTTCTTCTCCTTTAATTAATCACGTGTTCAAAATTATGTTTGATTCAAAATGTACCATTGGAATGTACCTCCTTATCCTTTCTATAATTGAAAAGTAAATTATATCTCAATTTCCTTCAAATTTTTCAAAAAATCATTGAAGCAACAAAAAAAGCGCATAAGTCGTTTTTGCCTGACTTATGCGCAAATTGCAGAGTATTATATTTTTCTCGGCAACAGCTTTTTAGTTTGGGTTGTCGGGATTGTTTATCTGCCTTTGTTATATCATATTTTTACAGTGTTGTCAATATGCAAAAAAGGCTCGCTTCACGCGAGCCTTTTTGTTATGCTTATTCTAAAATTAGATTTCAGCGAAGTACTTGATTGTACGAACCATCTGGCTTGTGTAGGAGTTCTCGTTATCGTACCAAGAAACAACCTGTACCTGATATGTGTCGTCGTCAATCTTAGCAACCATTGTCTGAGTAGCATCGAACAAGGAGCCGTATCTCATACCGATAACGTCGGAAGATACGATTTCGTCTGTGTTGTAGCCGTAGGACTCAGTAGCAGCAGCCTTCATAGCAGCGTTGATGGAATCCTTTGTTACGTCTGTACCCTTAACTACTGCAACGAGAAGTGTTGTAGAGCCTGTGCAGGTAGGAACTCTCTGAGCAGAGCCGATGAGCTTGCCGTTGAGCTCAGGAATAACAAGACCGATAGCCTTAGCTGCGCCTGTGGAGTTAGGAACGATGTTCTGGGCGCCAGCTCTTGCTCTTCTAAGGTCGCCCTTTCTGTGAGGACCGTCGAGGATCATCTGGTCGCCTGTGTAAGCGTGAACTGTTGTCATGATACCGCTTTGGATTGGGTATGTGTCGTTCAAAGCCTTAGCCATAGGAGCCAAGCAGTTTGTTGTGCAAGAAGCAGCAGAGATGATTTGGTCATCAGCTGTCAAGGTCTTCTCGTTAACACCGAATACGATGGTCTTAAGGTCATTGCCTGCAGGAGCAGAAATAACAACCTTCTTAGCACCAGCGTTGATGTGAGCCATTGATTTATCCTTAGAGCAGTAGAAGCCTGTGCACTCGAGAACAACGTCAACACCAAGCTCACCCCATGGGCAGTTAGCAGCGTCCTTCTCTGCATAGATCTTGATTGTCTTACCGTTTACTGTGATGCTGTCCTCTGTGTTTGTAACAGTATCAGCAAACTCGTACTTACCCTGTGCTGTGTCATACTTGAGAAGATGAGCAAGCATCTTTGGGCTGGTAAGATCGTTGATAGCTACAACCTCGTAGCCTTCTGCGCCGAACATCTGTCTGAATGCAAGACGTCCGATACGGCCAAAGCCGTTAATAGCAACTTTTACTGACATTTTAAATTCCTCCGAATTTTTGTTTTTTGTGTAGATTTCCCTACCAAGAATATATTTTATACTATTTTTTCCAATTATACAAGTGTTTTTTAAAATTTCGTTAAAAATTTCAATAATTTTGCTATTTTATGGTAGTTTTTATTCATTTGTTACAAATTTTTATTTGACATATTGCAAATAGTCTGTTATACTATACCTTGCGGGAGTAAGATAATATATTGTTTCAGTAGATTTTGAGGTGAATTTATGGAGTTTTTCAAGGGGCTTATAGGCAACGAGGACATAAAAAGCACTCTTGGAAACGCTATTGCCAAGAGGGAGTTTTTGCACGCATACATTATTGAGGGTGCATCGGGCACAGGAAAGCATACGGTTGCCCGCTTAGCCTCGGCTGGCATTATTTGCGGCAGTGCCGATTGTACAAATGACAATCCCTGCAATTTGTGTACCAAAATTCTTAACGATAACTGCGCTGACGTGCGCTTTTACGATGCCTTTAAGGTTGATGACGTGCGTAAAATAAAGGAAACTCTTTACGAAAGTGCTACTGAATGTGAATACAAAATATACGTTTTAAGTAACGCGGAAAAAATGAATGTAAAGGCGCAAAATGCCCTGCTTATTTCCTTAGAGGAGCCGCCAAAAAACGTGGTGTTTTTCCTTTTATGCACCGATGCCACTGTTCTTTTGGAAACCATACGCTCCCGTGCGCAAATCTTACGCACAAAGCCCTTGACAGAGGCTCAGATACTACGTTATTTAAACGAAAACAAGATACCCGTTCCCGATGAGGACAAGCTGAAGGAAATTATTAAAGCCTCCTTTGGCTCTCTTGGGTACGTTTTAGATATGCTGAATGAGAGTCGGGCGGACACTTTAATAAAAGAAAGGGAACGGGCAATGAGCTTTGCTGTTTCTCTTTTGCAAAACGACAACACCACAGTCACTACCCTTTCCTCAATGTTCAATATGACAAGGGACAAGCTGAAGGATTTATTTTCTATGGGTCTTTTGGTTCTGCGTGATTTGGCTGTTATAAAAAAGGCAAAGGATGCGCCCTTATGCTTTTTCACCTCGTCTAAGGAAGCGTCCCTTATCGCTTCCAAGCATAACGTACAAAAAATTCTTTACACATACTCACAGCTTGAGGTTGGGATTGACAGCTTGAATGCAAATGCAAACGTCCCAAACACTCTTGTTTCCCTTATAACCAATTCAAAAAAGAAAGGCAATTAAAATGGCTGAGGAAATAATTAATATTAATGATGAAAGCAACGAGCAATACGAGGTTATCGGTATTCGCTTTAAGGACGGCGGTAAGGTTTACTATTTCTCCGCAAATAACTGTGTGGCAAAGTCAAGCGACTGTGCTGTTGTAGAAACATCCCGTGGGCTTGAATTTGGAAAGGTTGCCTGCACTAACAAAATGGTTGGTGCATCCGAGGTTGTGCCTCCCCTTCGCCCCGTTATCAGAATTGCAACGGAAAACGACATAAAAGCCAATGCGGAAAACAAGCGTAAGGAGGCTGAGGCTATTAAGGTTTGCCAGGAAAAGGTAAACGCTCACGGCTTGGAAATGAAGCTGATTGAGGCGGAGTACACCTTTGACACATCAAAGCTTACCTTCTACTTCACTGCTGACGGTCGTATCGACTTCCGTGACCTTGTAAAGGATTTGGCATCCACCTTCAGAACAAGAATTGAGCTTCGCCAAATCGGTATACGAGACGAGGCAAAGCTAATGGGTGGTCTTGGCGTTTGCGGTAGACCCTTTTGCTGTAACACATTTTTGCCCGATTTTTGCCAAGTATCAATCAAAATGGCAAAGGAGCAAAACCTGTCCTTAAACTCCGCTAAGATTTCGGGTGCTTGCGGCAGACTTATGTGCTGCTTAAAGTTTGAGCATGAAGCATACATCCAGGAAATCAAGCGCACACCCCCTGTTGACTCAACGGTAAAGACCCAGGACGGTGTTGGTCAGGTAACGGAAATTGCCCCATTGACAGGTATGATTAAGGTTAAAATCGATGAAAATATTAAGTCATATCACCGCGATAATGTTAAAATCTTGTCAATGCCAAAGGCTAAGGGCAAGAAGGACGACGAAAACGTGGACGCGGAGCAATAATTGTACGAATTGTTAAAAAACGAGGTTTTTCGCTATTTTTTGATGTTTTTTGCAAGTTAATCTTGACTAACCGCCATGCTATGTATTAGAATTGTATTGAAATAAATTTCTATGGAGGTTCACTATGGCTTTTAAAATTACAGATGCTTGCATCGCTTGTGGCTCTTGCCAGGCTAACTGCCCTTGCGACGCTATTTCCGAAGGCGAAATCTATGTAATCGACGCTGACAAGTGTGCAGGCTGCGGCGCTTGTGCTGAAGGTTGCCCTGTTGACGCTATCGTTGAAGAATAATTAAAAACATTTAGCAGGGTGCTATGGCGCCCTGCTTTTGTTTAATATTAACAATCTTTCGACAAAAGACTTGCTTTGGAAATGGTGGTTTTTCATTAAAATTTTTATTTGTAAAAATTATGGGTTGACAAATCATTTTTTTATGTTAGAATAGATGTACAAATATATTGGAGGTTTTAACAATGGCTTTTAAAATTACTGATGATTGCATCGCTTGTGGTGCTTGTGCTGAGTGCTGTCCTTGCGATTGTATCACCGAGGGTGACGGAAAGTACATTATTAACGCTGAGGAGTGCATTGGCTGCGGCTCTTGTGCAGGCGCATGTCCCGTTGGCGCACCTGTTGAAGAATAATTAATTTATTTGCATAAAAAACAGGCTGTGCGTCAGCCTGTTTTTTATGTTAGTTGGAGAAAGCCTATGAGCATTAACGAAAATGAGCGTATTAATATAATAAATGAAGACCTTTCGCTAATTGAAAACAAAAACAGCTTGACCTTTGGTACCGATGCGTACCTTTTGTCTGCCTATCTACCTAAAAAATCTCGGGCTGTATGCGTAGAGCTTGGGGTTGGCAGTGGCGTTATCTCGCTCCTTGCCTTAACAAAGAAAAAGTGCCAACACGTGTACGGATTTGAGGTGCAAAATGATATTGCTGATATCGCCAAGCGTAATGCGGAGCTAAACGGATTGAGTGACAAGTTCACCGTCATAAACAAGGATTTGCGCCTTTGCACCGCGACCGACACACAAAAAGAGGTTGACGTTGTATTTTCAAATCCACCGTATATGAAGAAGGACAGTGGCAAGCTAAATGAAAACGAAAATAAAAACGCCTCCCGCCACGAAATTTTCGGTGAGATTAACGATTTTTGCGCCTGTGCAAAAAGACTTTTAAAGCACGGGGGGGATTTTTACATTGTTTACCGTCCCGACCGCATGATTGACTTGATTTCCGCCTTAAGAAACAACAATTTAGAGCCGAAAAAGCTCACCTTCATACACCCAAATTCAGCCACTCCCCCCTCTCTTTTGCTAATTTCTGCAAAATTGGGCGGAAAAAGCGGACTTGTTATAGACAAGCCTGTTTACATATACAAGGATGGCACACAGGAATACACCGAGCAGTTCAAAAAAATATATGAGAATTGCTCATTTGAGGAATAATTATGAGAAATAACGAGCCGAGAAACGCACAAAAGGAAGATAAAAATCAAATAGTCGGCGGTGTTTTGTACCTTGTTGCCACCCCTATCGGCAATCTTTCCGATATGAGTGAGCGCGCGCTAAAGGTTTTATCCGAGGTTGATATTGTTGCCGCTGAGGACACCCGTAATTCAGGCAAGCTCCTTGCCTATTTTGGCATTTCCAAGCCTATGATTAGCTATTTTGAGCATAACAAGCGTGAGCACGGTGAGGTCATACTTAAAAAGCTAAAGGAGGGTAACAGTGTTGCTTTGGTAACCGATGCAGGCACTCCCGCCATTAGTGACCCGGGCGAGGACTTAGTCAGGCTTTGCGCGGAAAACGGTGTGACCGTAACGTCTATTCCCGGTTGCTCCGCGGTTGTGAATGCTCTTGCTCTCTCTGCGCTACCCACGGGTAGATTTTGCTTTGAGGGCTTTTTAAGCACCAACAAAAACGAAAGATATGAGCGCTTAAACGAGATAAAGAACGACACGCGTACCACTATTTTTTATGAAGCGCCCCACAAGCTTGTAAAAACTCTTGAGGATATGCGCACAGTTTTTGGTGAGCGTAAAATTGCCCTATGCCGCGAGCTTACAAAGCTAAATGAGGAAATTATGCGCACTACCCTTTCGGGCGCTTTGGAGTATTACAGTACCAATTCTCCAAGAGGTGAATATGTCCTTGTTGTTGAAGGCTCGACAAAAAATGACAATGATGCTTTTTGGGTAAATATGTCCATTGAAGACCACGTTGAGTTTTATGTGAAGCAAGGGATGAAGAAAATGGACGCAATAAAGTCCGTTGCCAAGGACCGTGACGTTGCCAAAAATGAAATTTACAAAATAGTTAATACCTAACACCTCATCCACCGCGCTTTTTTGTGTGGTGGATTTTTTTGCGGTGGGAGCAAGCCCCCACCCTACAATGTAAATTAATTTTGCATTTTGCCTTTTGCATTTAAAAGCTCCATCGGTTGAGGGAATGTCATTCTGAGGGCAACCGAAGAATCCTTTAACGGTCTGCACCAATTGAATTTTTTCGTACCAAAGAAGAACCTTCGCTTCGCTCAGGATGACACGTTGTGTCAATTTTGCATTTTGCACTTTGCATTTTGCATTTATTCGGTGGGAGCAAGCCCTCCCCTACGAGTTTGCATTTTTATTTTTATTTTTTTATCTTTTTATATTGATATATTTGGTTTTTTCTGTTAAAATATATAAATAACGCTATGAAGGAGGCTCTTTATGAAATACGTTGCTTTTGTGGGAGGAATGGTTTTCAACTCTCATACCGAAAAATTTGAAAGAGCTAATGTAATTTGCCGTGACGGTTATATTGCGGAAATCAGCTTAGATGTGCCATCAGGCTACGAAAGGGTTGACGTAACCGACAAATATTTAATCCCAGGTCTTATTGACGTGCATACCCACGGTATTGCAGGGGGGGATTTCAACTACGCAAGTGAAAACAAAATTTGGAAAATGTGCCACGCTTATGCGAAAAACGGTACAACGTCCATTATGGCTACATTGGCTTCCCAGTCAATGACCAAGCTGTTTAACTCCATATACGCCATTAACCAAAACAGGCAAAATGACAATTTTGACAAGGCGAACATTATGGGTATCCATATGGAGGGCAGATACTTAAACCCAAAAATGAGAGGCGCTCACTCCGCTGAGCTTCTTGCTCTCCCTAATATGAACGAGCTTACTTCTCTTTTTAATATTATGATTCCAACACCTATGCACTTCTCCTTAGCTCCTGAGCTTGAGGGTGCTGAGGAATTTATAAAAAAGGCTTGTGAAATGGGTGCAACCGTTGGTATTGCTCACACCTCCGCCACCTACGAGGAGGCAGAGACTGCTATGGAATGGGGCGCTACCGCCTTTACCCACACCTTTAACGCAATGACACCTATTCACCATCGAATGCCCGGTGCGGCTATATGTTCTCTTAACGCTAAAAACGCTTACACAGAAATCATTTGTGACGGTATCCATATGCACCCCGCTATGGTACAGCTTGCATATAACGCAAAGGACAAGGATAAGCTTGTGCTTATTACCGACTCTATGAGTGCAACCGCTATGGAGGACGGCGAGTATACCATAGCAGGCTCTGACGTCATTGTTAAGGACGGGCGTGCCGTTAACAAGGAGGGCGTGCTTGCCGGCTCTACCCTTACGCTTTTCAAGGCTGTTTGCAACATTATGAAATTCTGTAACATCAGCTTGGAGGAAGCCTTGAAGTTTGCCACAGTTAACCCTGCTAAGATGGTAAGGGCAGATTTTGTTGGCTCTCTTGAGAAGAACTACCGCGCAGATTTGATTGTACTTTCAGATATTAAAGAGCCTACTATATACGACGTTTACGTAGGCGGAAACAGAATAAATTGAGGTGAATAAAATGAACAAGGAAAAATTCTATATAACTACCGCTATTGCTTACGCATCGGGCAAGCCACACTTTGGCAATACCTACGAGGTTATTGCAACCGATGCTATTGCAAGATACAAAAGACAAAGAGGCTTTGACGTACGCTTTATGACGGGTACTGACGAGCATGGACAAAAGATACAGAACAAGGCAGCCGAGGCAGGCATAACTCCACAGGAGTTTGTTGACAAGACCGCAGGACAAATTAAGGAGCTTTGGGATTTGATGGGCTCCTCCTACGACTACTTTATCAGAACCACAGACTCTTACCACAAAAAGGCTGTTGAGCATATTTTCAAAAAGCTTTACGACCAAGGGGACATTTACAAGGGTCACTACGAGGGTCTTTACTGTACTCCCTGCGAGTCCTTCTTTACCGAAACACAGTTGGTTGACGGCAAATGCCCTGACTGCGGACGTGAGGTTGTTAAGACAACTGAAGAGGCTTACTTCTTCAAAATGAGCAAGTATGCTGTCAGATTGAGTGAGCATATCGAAACCCATCCCGAATTTATCCAGCCGGAGTCAAGAAAGAAGGAAATGATAAACAACTTCTTAAAGCCGGGTCTTCAGGACCTTTGCGTTTCCCGTACGTCATTTAACTGGGGTGTGCCTGTTTCCTTTGACCCTAAGCACGTTACTTACGTTTGGATTGATGCTCTTTCCAACTACATCACAGGTCTTGGCTACGACCCAGACAACGAAGTACAGCCTGAGCTTTTCCAAAAATATTGGCCCTGTGACGTACACGTTATCGGTAAGGACATTGTGCGCTTCCACACTATTTACTGGCCAATTATGTTGATGGCTTTAGGCGTTGAGTTACCTAAGAAGGTCTTTGCTCACCCTTGGTTCAACTTCGGTATGGACAAGATGTCAAAATCAAAGGGTAATGTTGTTTATGCTGACGAGCTTGCAAAACGCTTCGGTGTTGACGGTGTGCGTTACTACGCTCTTTCCGAAATGCCTTATGCAAACGACGGTAGTATCACATATGAGGCTGTTATAAACCGCTTCAACACCGACCTTGCAAACAATCTCGGTAACTTGGTTAGCCGCACTGTGGCTATGACCAAGAAATATTTTGACGGTGTCATCCCAGCTCCACAGGGCGACGAGGGTGTTGACGCTGACCTAAAGGCGGTTTGTGCCGAAACGGTTAAGAAATTTGACGAGCTGATGGACGGCTTTAGAATTTCCGAGGCTTGCGAGTGCGTGTTTGATATGCTCAGCCGCGCTAACAAGTACATTGACGAAACTACACCTTGGGTGCTTGCAAAGGACGAGGCTAACAAGCCAAGGCTTGGCACCGTTCTTTACAATCTTTTGGAATCAATAAGAATTGCGGCTATACTTTTAACCCCAATTATTCCAACCACCTGTGAGGAAATCTTTAAGCAGATTAGCGCGTCAAAAACCGCGTATGAGGACCTTGCCTTTGGCGGTCTTGAAAGCGGTATTTCCGTAGGCGAGAGCAAAATCCTCTTTACAAGAATTGACGAAAAGAAGGTGCTTGAGGAAATTGAGGCTGAAAGACAGGCAAAGCTTGAGGCTGAAAAAAAGATTGAAAAGCCAGAGGGCTGCGCTATCATTACCTTTGATAAGTTTATGGACGTGGAGCTTCGCACCGCTGAAATTTTAGAGTGCGAAAAGGTGCCCAAGGCAAAGAAGCTCCTAAAATTAAAGGTTGACTTAGGCTATGAAACAAGACAAATTGTTTCGGGCATTGCAAAATTCTATGAGCCACAGGACTTAATCGGCAAAAAGGTTATCGTTGTTGCAAACTTAGCGCCTGCTAAGCTTTGCGGTATTGACAGCGAGGGTATGCTCCTTGCCTCGGGTGAAGAAACCGTGCGCGTTGTTTTCCTTGACAAGGACACGCCAAACGGAGAAAGAGTAAGATAAAATATGGGGCGCTTTGCCCCATATTTTTGAATAGAGGTTAATGTAATGAAATTTTTTGACACACACGCCCACTGTGACGACAAGCGCTTTGAGGCAGAATACGAGGGTGGCACAGAGGGAGTTATCACAGACTGCCTAAATGACAATGTCAGCTATATTATAAACATCGGCACAAACCTTGAAAACTCCAAGGCTTCGGTTGAGCTGGCAGATAGATTTGAAAACGTATATGCTTCCTGCGGAATACATCCGTCTGACGTGTTTTACAACGACCCGGATGAAGCGGTTGCCACTATTGAAAGGCTTTTAAGCCACAAAAAGGCGGTTGCCCTTGGTGAAATTGGGCTTGACTATCACTATGAGGACGTTCCACCCGAATTACAAATGGTATATTTTGAAAAGCAAATGAGGCTGGCTGAAAAATTAGACATCCCCGTAATTATACACGACAGGGATGCCCACGGGGACTGCCTTGAAATGGTCAAGCGCTTTCCCACCGTCAAGGGCGTTTTCCACAGCTTTAGCGGTAGTGCGGAAATGGCGCTTGAGCTTGTCAGGTTAGGCTGGTACATCTCTTTTTCCGGCACCGTTACCTTCAAAAATGCAAAAAAGCCAAAGGAGGCTTGTGTGGTTGTGCCAAGTGACAGGCTTTTAATAGAAACAGACGCGCCATATCTTGCCCCCACTCCCCACAGAGGCGAATTAAACCGTTCCTCATACGTTCAGCTCACTGCTGAGGAAATTGCACGCTTGCGCGGAGTTGAGCTTTCCGAAATTCAAAAAATCACAACAGAAAACGCAAAAAGGCTATTTAGAATAAAATAAAAAAAGATTCATATAATTCATATGAGGTGATTATATGAAGAAAAAAAGACCGTTTTTCTACACTGTCAAATTTGCTTTTGTTGTTTTGCTTGCGGCTATATTGATTTTTCTTATCAGTTATGCCTTTTCCAATATTCTTCAAAGTCGAAATTCATCCACGTCCCTGCCTGTTTTTAACAAAAGTGACAAGGTGCGCTTTGTTATTGACCCGGGTCACGGGGGTGAGGATGCAGGGGCGGTGGCAGATGACGGAACTCTTGAAAAGGACTTGAATTTGGAAATTTCCACTCTGCTTTTTTCCATTTTAGAGTTAAACGGAAAGGAAGTAGTATTAACACGAGATAGCGATACTCTTCTATACGACAAATATGGAGATTTAGAGGATTACACAGGAAAGAAAAAGGTTTATGACTTAAAAAATCGCCTAAAAATTGCCGAGGAAAAGGAAAACAGTATTTACGTCGGCATACATATGAACAAATTTCCAGACTCTAAATACAGTGGCTTGCAGGTTTATTTTTCGCCAAATATCGAAACAAGCTACGAGCTTGCAAAGGATATAAAGGACACGGTTTTTAAAAATCTACAGCCGAGCAACAAAAGGCAGGTAAAAAGGGCGGACGGCTCAATTTACGTTTTGCACAATGCCAAAATCCCTGCGGTGCTTATTGAGTGCGGCTTTTTGTCAAATGAAAGCGAGCTTGAGCTACTCAAAAGTGATAATTACCGCCGTGCATTGGCTGTGAATTTATTCTCTGCCATTGTAAAGTACGAAGGTTAGGACACTTGATACTTGCAATAGAGCAAAGCCTATGATAATATTAGTGTAGAAACTAAAATTAAGGAATTTTATTATGAAAGAAAAGAAAGTTTACGTTTGCACCGAGTGTGACCACCAAAGCCCAAAATGGCTTGGCAGATGCCCCTCCTGCGGAAAATGGAACACCTTTGAGGAGGAAACCTATAAAGAGCCCACGCCTGTGAAAAACCAACGCATTTCTCTGATTTCCGATGCTTGCGAGCCGATTTTATTTAAGGAAATGGAAATGCCCGAGTACATACGCTCCCACACGGGAATCAGCGAGCTTGACAGGGTTTTGGGCGGTGGAATTGTTGACGGTAGCGTTATCCTTTTAGCAGGTGAGCCGGGCATTGGTAAGTCCACCCTGCTTATGCAAATTTGCTCGCAAATCCCCTCCCGTATTCTCTACGTTTCCGGTGAGGAATCTAAAGGGCAGCTAAAGCTCCGAGGACAGCGCTTGGGCGTTGACGGGGATGACACCTATTTTATGACGGAAACCAACGTTGACACTATTTTACAAAGTGCCGACAAGCTAAATCCACGCATTATAATAATCGACTCTATACAGACTATGATAGACCCTGCCTGTGCATCAATCCCCGGTAGCATAAACCAAGTAAAGGAATGTGCCACAAAGCTAATTGCCAAGGCAAAGAGCAAGGGAATTTCCATTATTCTTGTTGGTCACGTTAACAAGGAGGGTACTATTGCAGGACCGAAAATCCTTGAGCATATGGTTGATGCGGTTTTATACTTTGAGGGGGAGCGAATACAGTCATACAGGATTATCCGCGCTATCAAAAACCGCTTTGGCTCTACCAACGAAATCGGTGTTTTTGAAATGACGGACACAGGACTTTGCGAGGTGCCAAATCCATCTGAAATGCTTTTGTCAGGCAGGCCAACAGGTGTTAGCGGTAGCTGTGCAGTTTGCGTTATGGAGGGCTCCCGCCCATTGATTGCGGAAATACAGGCATTAGTTACACCAACGTCATACCCTGCTCCACGCAGAACATCAAACGGTGTTGACTATAATCGACTTTGTCTGCTTTTGGCGGTTCTTGAAAAGCGCTTGGGACTTAAATTTTCCCAATCCGATATTTATGTAAATGTAGTTAGTGGCTTGCGTCTTGACGAGCCGAGTATTGACTTAGCTGTTGCATTGGCTCTTATTTCAAGCATAAAGGACATCCCAATCCCACAAAACGTCCTTGCTATGGGGGAGATTGGCTTGGCGGGAGAATGCAGGTCAATTAAGGACGTACAAAAAAGGCTTAACGAGTCCTACCGCTTAGGCTTTGACACCATTGCAATACCGCACAAATCAGCAGACGAAAAGCTGAAAATACCCAAGGGAGTGTCTGTTATTCCTATACAAAACGTGTATGATGCCCTTTTACTCTTTAAAAGCAAGAGCGAATAAAAAACAATAAATTAGCGCTGTGCCTCAAGGTCAACAGAGAGCCTTGGGGCGCAGCATTTTTTTGTTTTGCTGTAATATTTTTCATAAAAGCGCATAATATAGTAAAAGCGACGATTTACTATGGAGGAGCTTTTATGTGTTCTATTTGCGGAGAGATAAGCTTTAAGAATACGGTTGGTACAGCAGTTAAAAAAATGAACCTGGAAATGAAGCACAGAGGTCCTGATGACCAAGGGATTTTTGGGGATGAATACATCACCCTTGGACATAACAGACTAAGCGTAATGGACCCTGAAAACGGAAAACAGCCTATGAGCATAGCTTACGGGAACAAAAAATATACCATTGTTTATAACGGAGAAATTTACAACTGTGACGAGATAAAAAAGGACATATCAAGACAGGGAATTGAATTAAAAACCTCTTGTGACACCGAGGTGGTTTTGTACTCTTACATTCTCTACGGTACGGATTGCCCTAAAATGCTAAACGGTATTTTTGCCTTTGCTATTTATGACGGAGAACGGGTATTTTTCGCCCGTGACCGCTTTGGAGTTAAGCCATTTTACTATTCCGTCAAGGACAACACTCTAATATTTGCCTCGGAAATCAAGGCTATGCTAAAGCACCCCAAGATTTCACCAAGCATCGACAAGCGCGGGCTTTGGGAGATTTTGTATCTTAGCCCAAATTTCGTGTCGGGAAAGAGTGTTTTTTGCGATATTTTGGAATTATGCCCAGGGGAGTGTATGATTTTTGACCGAAATGGGCATTCCAAATGGAAATATTGGGAGATAAAGGCAAAGCCGTTTTTAAAAGACAGAGCTTACGCTATTGAGAAAACGAAGGAGCTTGTAACAGATGCGGTAACAAGACAGCTTAACTCCGACGTGCCCTTGAGCGTGCTTTTATCAGGTGGGCTTGACTCAAGTGTGGTGAGCGCCATTGCAAGCAAGCATTACAGAGAAAAGGGCAAGGTATTAGACACCTATTCCTTTGAATACGAGGGAAACCGAGAAAGCTTTAAAAACTCTCTTTTTCAGCCTGAGCGAGATGACGAGTACGCAACCTATTTAGCAACCTATTTGGGTACCAACCACACAGTGCTTTCCTGCCCAACAAATGAGCTTGCCGATTTGCTTTTGCCTGCCACCGCATACAGAGATTTGCCCGGGCAAGCGGATATTGACTCCTCTCTTTTATACTATTGCGGTGAAATTAAAAAACGACACACTGTTTGCCTAAGTGGAGAATGCTCCGACGAAATATTTGGTGGTTACCCTTGGTTTTACCGCCCTGAGATGCTATATTCCGACTTTTTCCCTTGGATACACGCACCGAAATTGCGCGCCTCTCTTTTTAAGGATGATGTGTCAAAAAGCGACGAGGGATACGAATATATAAAGGAAATTTATAAAAAATCCTTGAGGGAGTGTCCGATTTTGGACTCTGATACAGAGGAGATGAAAACCGCGCGTATTGCCTCTTACCTAAGCGTTAACTACTTTATGACCTCTCTTTTGCAAAGAAAGGACAGAATGAGCATGGCGCGGGGGGTTGAGGTGCGTGTGCCATTTGCAGACCACAGAATTTTTGAGTTTGTCTTTAACGTGCCCTGGGAGTTTAAGCGAGAAAACGGTGTGGAAAAGTCCCTTTTGCGAAGCGCCATGGTGGACTATTTGCCCGACAAAATTCTTTGGAGGAAGAAAAGCCCTTACCCAAAAACCCACAACCCAAAATATATGGAGCGCGTGACTGATTTGCTTAAGGAACGGATTAAGAAAGGCGGTTATTTAGCTGAGCACCTTAACACGGAGCAGCTTAATGAAGTAATAAGCTCAGGTGGTACTTGGTTTGGTCAATTAATGTCCGCACCTCAGCTTGTTGCTTGGCTTATACAGCTTGACTATTTCTTTGAAAGATATAACGTAAACCTAATATGACAAAAAGACGGAATTTTCCGTCTTTTTTAAGTTGATAATTGACTTTTTTATTATCTTATGCTACAATTCTCTAAGTAACATTTTACGAGGTCTTATATGCACATTAAAAACAATTATAGGGCAACTATTGCCGCTTCCTTTTTAGGATACATAACTCAAGCGATTTTGCTTAATTTCCCGCCCCTTTTGTATATTTTTTTCCAAGAGGACTTTGGGCTTTCCCTCTCAGAGGTCAGCTTTTTAATCACCGCCAACATTATTGTTGAATTAGCGGTTGACATAATCGTTTCCAAAATTGCCGCCCGTGTTGGCTACCGCCCCCTTGTGCTTTTGGCAACTGCATTTGCCGTTTTGGGTCTTACATCGATGTTTGCTTTCCCTATGATTATTGATAATAAATTTTTGGCTCTCATTTTATCTATGATGCTTTGCGGTGCAGGTGGCGGAATTATGGAGGTGTTAATCAGCCCCATTGTTGAAGCCTGTCCCACAAAAAACAAAAGCGGTATGATGAGCCTGCTCCACTCCTTTTACTGTTGGGGTCAAGCGGCGGTTGTGCTGTTTTCAACAATTTTCTTCTTGATTTTCGGACTTGAAAATTGGATGTACGTTGCTATTTTTTGGATAAGTGTGCCTCTTGTTTGTATGCTTTTGTTCTCCCGCGCTCCTATCTATATGCTGGAGGAGGACAATACTCAGCCGTCTTCTGTATTAACGCTTTTCAAAAGCAAGGTGTTTTGGGTCCTTGTTATTATGATGATTTGCGCAGGAGCCTCCGAGCTTGCCATGGCTCAGTGGGCATCCGCCTTTGCCGAAAAGGTAATCGGTAACAGTGAATTAAAGTGGTTAACCGATTTGCTTGGTCCTTGCCTGTTTGCGATTTGTATGGGCTGCACAAGAGTTTTCTATGCAAAAAAGTCCGAAACCCTTGATTTAACCAAGAGCATTTTCATTTCCTCCTTGATTTGTATTGCCTCTTATCTCATTGCAATCTTTTCACCCTTCCCCGCACTCTCCTTAGTCGGTTGCGCTCTTTGTGGCATAGGCGCAGGCATTATGTGGCCCGGCTCCTTTAGTATTGCCAGCGAAAAAATACCCAATGGCGGTGTTTTGATGTTCGGCTTCCTTGCCTTGGCAGGCGATTTCGGCTGCTTAGCAGGTCCTTCCTTAGCGGGACAAATTTCTTCCCTGTTCGGCGACGATTTAAAGGTCGGCTTTGCGGTTTCCATTATCTTCCCCCTTACCTTAGCTGTAATTTGCGCCACACTATTCATACGAAAAAGAAAAAAACATACTTTAACTAAAAGCAACGAAGCGAGCCAAAGCTAATGGCTCGCTTCCTTTATTCTGCGGAAATTATATAGTAATATATGCTCTGCCCACCGCGATATAAATTAATGTCCGCCCCTGTTCCTCTCAAAAGCTCTGTTATTTTTTCAAGAGATTTTAAAGCCTCGCCCTCCTTGACGTCTTCACCGTAATATACGCTTACGGTTTCCTTGCCCGTTTCCTTGATTTTTTCGCATATTTTTGCAAAGACGCCCTCAATTTCCGCTCCGCTTGACAATAGCTTATTTTCCCACAGGGCAAGGTATTCCCCTGCTTTAACCTCAATTCCGTCAAGGCTTGAATCACGCACCGCGTAGGTTATTTGAAAGGTGGACACCTGACTAAGCGCCACTTCCATTTTGCTCAAGTTCTCCTCGCAATCCCTTTGCTCATCAAAGGCAAGCATGGCGCTAATGCCCTGTGGTACTGTACAGGTTGGCACAACCACTGCATTTTTTCCGCTTTGCTCACACGCCTGACGGGATGCCATAATCACGTTTTTATTGTTTGGCAAAACAAATACGGTTTCTGCCCCCACATCGTTAATCGCCTGTGTCAGCTCCTCACAGGAGGGGTTCATCGTTTGTCCTCCTTTTACCACTATGTCCGCCCCAAGCTCGGAAAACAGCTCCCTCATACCGTCGCCGCTTGATACCGCTACAAAGCCGTACTCCTTATTTTTCGTCTTAGGCATATCTGTCATTCTATTGGTATGCTGAGACCTCATATTTTCTATCTTTACATTTTCAATTTCCCCATATTCCATTGCCTTGCCTAAAGCCTCGTAGGGGGTGTTTGTATGGATATGCACCTTAACTATTTCTCCGTCGTCCACAAAAACTAAGCTGTCCCCTATGCTACTTAAATATTCCTTAAGGTCAAGCGCGCTTTCGGTTTTCTTTTTCAATATTAGCTCTGTGCAATAGGCAAAGGCTATGTCCTCGCCGCTAAAGGAAGAAAAATCCGCGTTTTTGGTGGTGTCTGTGCTAAAGATGTATTCTTGCTTTGGGTTATCCCCCTTGCCGATTAAGGCTTGGTGCATAGCCCTCATTACCACAAGCCAACCCATTCCACCTGCATCAACCACCCCTGCCCTTTCAAGCACGGGGTTTTCCTTCACCGTTTCCTCAAGAGCTTTTTCCGCCGCCTTAATTGCCACATCTAAAACATATTCAAAATCATTTTTCTTCTCTGCCGCCACACTTGATGCTTGTGCGCTTTTTTTAGCTACTGTCAATATCGTACCCTCGGCAGGTCTTTCAACCGCTCGGTACGCCTCCTCGACCCCGAGAACGAGAGCGTTTGCAAAGGTGACTCCATCACACTCAAAGCAATTTTCAAGCCCCTTGGCAATTCCGCGGAACAAAAGGCTGACAATTACTCCCGAGTTACCGCGCGCCCCCCTTAGCATAGCCTGTGCTGTTATGTCTGCCGCCTGGGAAACGATGCCACTCTCTTTGTTTATCAGCTCTTTTGCGGCATTACCCACAGTGCCTGCCATATTGGAGCCTGTATCTCCGTCAGGCACGGGAAATACGTTTAAATCGTTTATTTTCTCCTTGCTTTTTTCTAATTCATAAGCCGCGCTTATAATTAAGCTTTTATATTCCTCGCCGCTTATTTTTTTGTATCCTTGCTTCTTTTCTTGTACCATTTAGCTCTTTCTTTCCTTTCCGAAAAAGAACAGTGCAACCGTACCCGGTCCTGTGTGGGCGCCTATGGTTGTGCCTATGTTATTTATTTTCACATCTCCGCCCTCCAAGTGAGGGAATTTTGCCATTATCATACGGGCAAGCGTCTCGGCATCCTCGTAGCAATCCGAGTGAGAGATATAGCATTTGCCACTGTAATTCGCACCGTTTTCCGCATTTTCTTCCATTATTTTAACCATTCGATTAATTGCGCCCGTCTTTCCTCTTATCTTTTCTCTTGGGATAAGCTTTCCCTGTTTATCCACGTTTAAAATCGGACAAATTTTAAGTATAGTGCCAAACCATCCTGCTACCCTTGACACCCTGCCGCCCTTTACATAATATGTCAAGTCCGTTGAAAAGAACCAATGGTTTACCTTTAATTTATTTGCTTCAACCCATGCGTAAAGCTCCTCAATGCCCACGCCCGCATCACGCATATCTGCCATTTTGTCAACCAACAGTCCCATACCCGAGGATGCGCCAAGAGAGTCAACAACATATATTTTCCTATTTGGAAATTGGCTTTTCAATTCATTTTCCGCCATTTTTCCGCTTGACTGCGCTCCTGAAATGCCCGAGGATAAATTCAAAAGAATTACATCAAGCTCATCCTTTAAAAAAGGCAATAAAAAGCTCTTGTAGTCTTCCTTGTTTGGCTGTGAGGTTTTAGTATCCGCTCCGCCACGCATAATTTGGTAAAAGCTTTCTCCACTGACGGTTTTACCTAAATCATCCTTATATTCACGTCCATTTATATAATAGGTAAATGCAATATATTCAATTCCTCTTTTTTTCATATGCTCCTGTGAAATGTCAGCGGTGGAGCAGGTTGCAATCACATAATCTTTCATTTTTTCAAATCCTCCTTATCTTGACAAGTATTGCCTTGCCACAAAGCTATTTTATCAAAAAATTTGAAAAAGTCTCCCTACTTATGCTTTTTACAATTCTATCAAATAAAAAATGCACTCTACGGTGGGTAGAGTGCGGTTTTTATATAGAAATTCATACACGGGGTGAGGTTTTTTACTTTTTGGCAATTTCGCCGTCCCCCTTAAGCCTTTCTCCCTTGCGCTTGAAAAGTCCCGATGTTTTTTTAACAAGAGAGACGTAAAAGCTTGTTTTGAAGCTTAAGAGAATAATTAGCTGAGCAGGGATGCCTATTAAAAAAAGCTGCCAATTGTTTTGCCAAAGCAAGGCTATATAAACGGTTAAAATCAATGACCACATTAAAAGTGAAACGCATAGGCACAGTGCCCTTATGTGATGCCAAACAGCACTGAAAACAAGCTGTGACGTAAAAATTACAGGTAACGCATATATAAAAATTTGCCAATAAATTTCGTTAAGCGTAAGATACAAAATAACCGTTAACAAAACCGACACTGCAATTATACCAAGGGCAACCGTGTGGGAAATCAGTCTTTTTGTATTTCTTATAGGGGCGGTATCAACGTGCCTGTCCTGCTCGGTATGCTCACTTAAAAGATAGTCAACGCTGACGTTAAAAAGCTCGCTCAGGCGCTTTAGCACAAAAGCATCAGGTAAGCCCTCTGCCCTTTCCCACTTGGAGATTGCTTTATCGGAATAATTGAGCCTTTCACCAAGCTCGCTTTGTGTCATACCGTTGGCGGTACGCAAAAAGAAAATATTTTGCGCCACATTTTTCTTAAGCTCTGTTATTTCCATATATGCCTCCCCTGTCGTT
>JAZSGX010000082.1:0-6095 GCA_045532975.1 Eubacteriales bacterium
GTGTGCTTCTTTCTGGTGCGGGTGACAGGAGTTGAACCTGCACGTGAAAACACTAGATCCTAAGTCTAGCGCGTCTGCCAATTCCGCCACACCCGCTTATTGCACCCGAAGGTGCGCGTGCTATTGCACGAATAGTATTATACTACACAAAAAATGTTTTGTCAAGCACAAATTATCCGTACACAGCACATTTTATTCAATTATTGAAAGCATTATTCCGCCTATTACCAAAACCGCACAGGCTATGCGCCAAAGGATGTTTTTCTCCTTGTATATAAGCCAGCCCATACCTATGGTGACAAGCACAGAAGACTGCTTAACAAGAGTCATAACCACAACTGTGCTGTTGGGGTCAGAGTTAGCAATAAAGAGACACTTATCTGCTACCACAAACAAAAGGCTCAATGTCCAAATCCATGGGCACTTAACGCATTTTACAACATTTATCTTTTCTCTCTTAATAAGTATGTAAACGCCATAAAAGGAAACCAAATAAAGCATATACCAAAATTGGAGCTGTGCGGATTCGATAGTTTCGTCCCCAAACAAAAATCTGTTTGGCTCCTTCGATAATAGCCACTTGTCCATAACAGAGGAAATTGAGTTTAATAACCCTGAAATAGCAACCAAAATTATTACCCTTTTACTTGCTTTTTCATCCACTCCCCTCTTTGTTTTTAGATTTACAAGGGTTATTCCGATGATTACCAAGCATATACCGAGAATTTGGAAAACTCCCAATTTTTCGTCTAAAAGTATAACGCCTAAAAGGATTGCAGAGATTATGCGCCCCATATCCATAACGCTGTAAACGCTAAGAGGCAAGCGCTTTATGGAGTTCAATGCGCAAAGCCAAGCGGCAAAAATAATACCTGACTTGACTATCAAAACCAAATGATACTTTAAACTAACACCAAAGAGGTCCGCGGAAATCGACATTGGAATAGTCATCAAGAAAGCAAACAACGTATAGAAGAACAAAACCTCAACTATACTGTTTGTTTCCATTGCTTTTTTCTTCAGTCCCTCTCTGAGTCCCTTAAAAATACCGTAGATAAGGATTAAAATGACCCAAAGATATTCCCACATTTATAATAAGTGAACTCCTTTTTTCAGACACTCCTCCGTGGTTTTTGCATCCCAGAAGGAAGAATGAACCTCACCTATGTGAGCCTTACGCAAGAAATACATACACATTCTCGACTGACCGATACCGCCGCCTATCGTGTATGGAAGCTCTCCATTCAAGAGTGCCTTGTGGTAAGCAAGAGAGCGTCTTTCCTCGCAGCCTCTTTCCTTAAGCTGTCTTTCAAGAGCGTCTTTGTCAACTCTTATACCCATTGAAGAAAGCTCAAAAGCGATATCAAGAACGGGATAGTAAACGACAATATCTCCGTTCAACTCCCAATCGTCATAGTCGGGAGCGCGTCCGTCGTGGATTTTGCCCGATTTAAGCTTGCCGCCGATTTGCATAATGAACACAGCGCCATGCTCCTTTGCAATCGCCTTTTCTCTCTCCTTAGGAGTCAGGTCGGGATACATATCCTCAAGCTCCTGGGATGTGACAAAGAAAATCTTTTCAGGCAATTGTTGACCGATAAAGTCATATTCGTAAACTATGTAGTTTTCAGTATGCTTTAGTGAATTGTAGATGATTTTAACCATCTTTTTAAGGTACTCAACTGTGCGCTGCTCCTTGGTGATAATCTTTTCCCAGTCCCACTGGTCAACGTACATTGAGTGGATGTTATCTGTATCCTCGTCGCGTCGGATAGCTATCATATCAGTGTACAAGCCCTCGCCTGCCTTAAAGCCGTAGTTTTTAAGAGCTACTCTTTTCCACTTAGCCAAGGAATGTACAATTTCCAAATCATTACCGCCAAAGGTATCAAAGGTAACTGCACGCTCAGTACCGTTTAAATTATCATTCAAGCCACTCTCGGGTGAAACAAAAAGAGGGGCGGACACACGGGTAAGATTTAAGCCTATTGCAAGGTCACGCTCAAAGAAATCCTTTACCTTCTTAATTGCCAACTCTGTCTGCCTTATATCTAAAAGGGACTCATATCCCTCAGGAATAGTTACTGCCATTTTATGCCTCCAAAAAAATAGATATCTAAAGTATAACACATATGTTGCGGTTTTGCAAGTGTTACGCCACTATTAATTATATTTTATATTTTATTATAAATATTGACAGAAACGCATTTGTATGGTAAAATAATCTTGTGTAAATATGCTAAAAGGAGCTTATTATATGAAAAAAAGATTTGGCAACAAAGCCTTAATATTTATTTTGACCTTTATGCTGCTAACGGTAGCTACCGTCCTTGTGGTTATTGCAAATAACTCAACGGTATATCAATATGCAGATTTTACCTTTACTGTCAATGCTGACGGTACAACTGCTACTATCACAGGAGTTAACTTAACCGAAAGGACATCTGAGTTCCGCATTCCATATACTGTTACAGACAAGAATGATTCAAGCAAAAAATATACTGTAACAGCTATAAAGGATAATGCCTTTAGCTCCGACAGTGTGCGCAAAAATGTATTTGGAAAAGTAACTATTGCAAGCACCGTCAAGGAAATCGGCTCCGGTGCCTTTAGCGGTACATATATCACAGGTATTGTTGACCTTTCTAAGGTTACATCTATCGGTAGCAGTGCATTTAAAAATTGCGATGGAATAACCGAGGTTATTCTCTCCGACAGCATTACTGAAATCAAGGAATCTACCTTTAACGATTGCTTTGCTCTTAGCAAGGTTAATACAGAAAACATTGTCACCTTTGGTAAGCAATGCTTCTACAACTGCCGCGCTCTTTACGACATTACCTTAGGCGAAAATGCCAGAACTATCAACAGCTATGCTTTTTCTAACTGCGATTCTTTAGACGGTATAATTGACAACAGTATGCTGACAAAAATCGACTCCGACGCTTACGCAGGATGCGACAAAATTGAAGGCTTTATCATACCAGATTACCTTACGCTTACATCCGGAAGTTCAGGCAAGAAATATTTCTCGCCTTACGAAAAGGACGTATATTCAAACAAATATTCCCAAAAGCCAAAAGAGTACAAAAAAGAAGCTTGTTTCAGCCTAAAAGGCTTTTACACACTTGATTCTAACCCTAACTATACTTCAGTAGACGGTGTTATTTACTCCAAGGACGGTTCAAAGATTATTAAGTACCCAACAGCTCGCACAGATGAAGTATTTTATCTCAGCGACTCTGTTACTACCATTACAAGCAAGGTATTTGACGGAACGGCAAATCTAAAAGAGGTTGTTCTTACAAACAATGTGACCACCATAGAAAAAAACGCGTTTACAGGCTCCTCTATTGAATTTCTTTATATTCCAAGCAGCGTTGGATTTATTGAGTTCGATACATTTAAAGACTGTCAAAGCTTGAATACTGTTATTTTAGGTGAGGACATTAAAGTTATCGGTGCAGGCGCATTTACAGGCTCATCAGTTAAGCTTGTTATTTCCGGTAACGATAACTTAACCCCTGTTTATTTGCCAAAGGGTGAATTCTGTTATGCAAGTGAGTACGTTTGCTCAGAGCATATTTACGGTTATGATGACAAGGCGCCAACCTGTGACGAGCCGGGCTACAGAAAATGTATTGCTTGTCTAAGATACGAATATGTAAAGGAAACCAACCACAACGGTGCTATCATTGAATCCCACTCCGCTACCTGTACAGAGGATGGATACAGAATTGTTAACTGTATTGACTGTGGTGACACAAGAGCCAAGGCTATTACAGAAAAGGCGAACGGTCACGTTTCAAACGGTGAGGTTTACACCTTCCCTGCTACCTTCGGCACCCCAACAGTAAAATACTCTACCTGCTTAGTGTGTGAGGAAATCTATGTTGACGATTATATTGGCAACTTTAAAATTTTAGGTGACGTTAACTGCGACAGCATTGTTAACCAAAGAGATTTGGAGCTTCTCAATCAATTTATAGCAAGTGGCTCCGTTTCCGTATCCTTTAAAGAAGAAAATGCCGATTTAAACAAGGATGGCAAAATTGATGCGGAAGACTCAAAAATCGTTTCTGCTTATCTCAACAAGGAAATTGATGAGCTTCCTGTTCGCGATGATATCATCTGCTACGACCACATCGTAAACGAGGAAACTCTCACAATTATTAAGCGCTCATGCCGTGAGGATGGCTTCAGAATTCTTTATTGCTCAGATTGCGGTCATTTGAATAGAGAAATCTATACAAAGCGTTTCCCACACGAGCCTGACCCCAACGTACCTGTTGACGTAATCAAACCGTCCTGTCAAGCAATGGGACAAAAAATTTACGACTGCTCAATTTGCAAGACAACAATATACGAAACCCTTGACCAGCTTGAGCACGAGCGTTCCTGGTATGCTATTGACGGTCAGAGAGGACTTGAATATAGCTCTTGCGCATCCTGTGGCTTGCTTGAGCGCAGAGAGGTTAGCTATGCAGAATTTGAAAAGCTCTTGAATTCATTACCGCTAATCTGCTCATGCCGTACAGCAAAGCCTTGTGCGGATTTAAACTCCAAGCCCGTTGAACACTTAGTAGAGGCTTATTACACACAAGAAAGCTACAGTGCCCTTGTTGCTATTTTGAACAACTATACTCTTGCTCTTTCTCAAGAGGTGGTTGACCAAAACGTAGAGGCTTTGCGCTTAGCTATTAGAAACGCTAAGTACAACGTAACCGACGTTCCCACCA
Source organism: Eubacteriales bacterium (assembly GCA_045532975.1). Classification (GTDB taxonomy): domain Bacteria; phylum Bacillota; class Clostridia; order Oscillospirales; family CAG-272; genus RGIG2000. The sequence continues at coordinate 4,740 of JAZSGX010000082.1, forward strand.
TCTTTATTGAGGACGTTCCTTCCACTCAGGACAGCGGTTATCTTGAAACAAGGATTATCGTGGCTTCGCTTGACGAAAACGGTGTTCCTAAGATTGATGCTGTAGAATATAATGGCGAGGTTAAAATAAGAGGTCGTTCCTCAAGTGGACACAGTAAAAAGCCATACAATATTAAGTTTAGCTCTGCAATTAACCTGTTTGGTATGGGAGCAGGCAAGAAATATTGTTTGCTCAGTAACAATAATGACTCAACTCTTATCAAAAACGCTTTAATGTTTGAAATTTCTCATTTGTTTGGAATTGAAAATTCCTGCAAATATAAGGTGGTTGACCTCTATACGCAAGGCAAATATTACGGTAGCTACTTGCTCACCACTCCTGTCGACGTTGGCGAGGACAGAGTGGATATTGATGAGGATACCGACTTCCTTTTGGAAATTGAAACGAGCTTTGACACAGACAACGGCTCCCAGGACTGGTTTGAGCAAGAGGAAATTTTCTCTCCTATATTCAACATGAGAACAGCCGTAAACGAGCCTGAAATACAGGATATGAGCGGAGAGTCACTTTCTCTCCTACACAGATATATATCCGCTATCGACTTCGCTATATACAGCGGAGATGAAGCGCTTATTAACGAGGTTATTGATTTAGAGAGTGTTGCCAAATACTATATACTTCATGACTATCTAAAGGAGATAGATATTACTTGGGACTCAACTCGCTTCTATATCAAGGACGGAAAGCTTTATGCAGGTCCTGCTTGGGACTTTGACCTTTCTATGTTCTGGAGTAAACAAAATAATGGCGAAGAAAAATATCATTACTATCAAAACCTTGTAATTAACGGAACCACATATTTCAGTGAAGGTGGCGAAGAGGGCGACTCTGCAACAGGCGAGTGGGCAAGTTTACAATGGTATAAAAACGGCAATGCTTATGGCTCATATGAAATCTATTTCCGTGCGTTATATTTACACGCCCCTTGCTTTATGGAAGAGGTACGAAATCAGCTCAACGAGTTGAAGGATGAGATGACCCTTGTGTACACTGATGGTGTTGACGAAAACGGAAAGAAAGTAACGAACGTTATTGACTCCATCGTAAATGACCCACGAATTGCCGAGTCAATTTCCCGTGACATAGAAAAGTGGAACAAGCCAAGCCAGAAGGTTGACGTTATTGCACTTCGCAAATGGTTACAAGCTCGTAATGAGTGGATGCACTCTCACTATAATCCCGAAACGAACGGCACTCCTATTAACGAGGCTAACTAAACAATAAAAATCCACCAGCTTAGCTGGTGGTTTTGCATTTTCGGGCATAGCCCTAATACTACTGGCTACACACAAGTGT